>CAYTRA010000075.1:0-9297 GCA_964439675.1 uncultured Dehalococcoidaceae bacterium | reverse complement strand
GACGAGGCGAACGCCGTGCGCAAGGCCTGGGCGGACGGGGGCAGCGCCGCCGGCGCCGCCGCGCTCCCGCGCGAACTCGTCGAGGAGTTGACGATGTCCGGGTCGCCGGAGGAGTGCGCCGCCGCGATCGACGAAGGCATCGACGCCGGGTTCACGATCCACAGCGTGAACGTGGCGGAGCGGGACCCGAAGAAGCGGTACGACATCTACCGCCAGATCGTCGGGTAGCCGTCGAAGGCGGGCGGTCGAGCACGGTACTCGGGAGGGCGGCATTGCCGCCCTCCCGTCGTTTCGTGCATCCTGACGGGCAGTGTCAGTTCGCTGACCTCGACTGGCGTGTGAGGCCGCGACTAGCCTCGTTCGGGGGGAGGCGTGCTGATGACGGGCGAGGAGTCAGTCCAGACGCTGGCGCGTACCCGCTCGTTCTTCGCGGAGTTCGTCCAGGTCTTCGGGAAGACGGGCGACCTGGGGGCGGCGCTGGACTGGGCGATGGAGCCGGACTGCCGCGTCTACTTCGGCAACGGCGACGTCGGCGGCCGTGCGGCCTCGCAGCACCACGCCGCGGACAACCTCCTCGCGCTGCGCGACATGACGGCGGAGTTCGAGCACGTCTCGGTCTTTGGCGACCGTATCGTCGTGCAGTACTGGATGAGCGGCACCGTCGGCGAGGGCGTCCTGCGGATGCCGGTGGGCGCGCAGTACCGCTTCCGGGGCGCCTCCGTGGGACGGGTGTCGGAACGCGCCCGGCTGTCCGAGGTCTGGTCGTACTCCAACGTCTCGTTCGGATTCGAGCATCCGCCCTCGGGGGTCCAGTTGGCCGCCCCGCCGCCGGACAGCGCCGTCACTGCCGAGGACGCTCGCGCGCTGTACGAGACGTGGACGCGCCGAGCCTCGGCGGGGGACGACTACGTCTCCGCGGTCGCATCCACGCTCGCGCCGGACGGGGTGGTCCACTTTGGCAACGGCGACACCGGGGATGCCGAGTACCTCCGGCAGTTCTTCCGCGGGATTGTGCAGGGCCTGCCTGACCTCTCCCTCACGATCGAGCATGTCCTGGTTGGCGATGCGCGCCTGGTGGTTCAGTTCCTGATGTGGGGGACGCACCTCGGCGTCCTTGGTAGTCGGGAGCCGACGGGTCGCGTTCTGCCCTCGCGGGGAATGCTGGTCGGGCGTCCGAACGGGCACGGGCAGGCGGCGGAACTGTGGTTCTACCTCTCACCCGCGTACGCGCTCCTCCACCCGCCGGGGACGGGGATGGCCTCGGATGCGGTCGCATCCCGCAAGCCCCAGTAGGCCCGAGGTCGAATAGCATATGTGCATGATCGGTTCCCGCGGAGGGCGCCACGGGTGGTGAACGATCCTGCTCCACAGGGGAGTGAGCGGAGCCGCGCCTTCTTCGGCGAGTTGGTGCGTACCGCCTACGCCGCCGCTGACGGTATGGAGGCCCTGGAGCAGTTGATGGTGCCCGAGTGCCGGGTCCACCTGCAGAACGGGGACGACCTCCCGCGCGACCTGGCCCTGGAGCAGACGGCCCACGGTCGCCGCATTTTCCCGGACCTGGAAGTGGACCTGGAGAACGCGATCTTCGCGGGGGACTGGGTGGTCATCCAGTGCCGGCTGTCCGGATCGGCCGCCACCGGCATTCCCTTTCTGCCGCCGGACTACCGGTACACCTCGCTCGGGGCGATCGTGGGGCACTCGAACGAGCGGCTGCGCCTGGTGGAGGTGTGGTCATACATGAATCCGGGCTTCTCGCTCTCGTACCCGGCCTCCGGGCTGCACGAGACGCCACCGCCGGACGACGGGGCCGGAGAGGCGGAGGCGCGCGCCCTGTACGAGTCGTGGGTGCAGCACGCCGAGGCGGGCCAGGACTTCGTGAGTGCGGTCGCGGACACGCTGGCGCCGGACGGCGTCGTGCACCTGGGCAACGGGGACATCGGCAGGGCGGGCGCGCTGCGCTCGATGTTCTCCACCGTTGCGCGCGGCCTCGCCGACCTCTCGCTCAGCATCGAGCAGGTCCTGCTGAGCGAGAGCCGGGTGATCGTGCAGTTCGCGATGTCCGGCCGCCACCAGGGGCCGCTGGGGATGTTCCCGCCGACGGGGAAGGTGCTGCCCTCGCGCGGGATGCTCATCGGCCGGGCGAACCGGCGGGCGCAGACGGCGGAGCTTTGGATATACATCGCGCCCGGGTACGCCCTGGCCATCCCGCCCACGCGAGGCAACCCCTAGGGCGAGTGCGGCTCGTAGCGTAGTCTCGCCAGCGGAGGCGAGCATGGCGCAGGGTTCGGAAGCGAGCAGCCGCGAGCGGGGCGAGGCCTTCCTCCGAGAGTTCATCGCCAGCGCGCAGCAGTCCCGCGACCTGTTCTCCGCGTACACCGGGATGATGGAGCCAGACTGCCGCGTCTACGCGGAGAACGGCCAGACCTACCCGCCGTCCCAGATGCTGGAGACGGCGCTCATCAGTCGCGTGGCCTTCCCCGACCTCACGGCGGACCTGGACCACGCGTGGTTCATTGAGGACCGGGTAGTCCTCCAGGTGACCTTCACCTCGACCACGGGGGACATGACGCCCGCGGGCCTGCCCTCGATCCCGTCGGGGCTGCGTACCTCGACGAGGAGCGCCATTGTCGGGAGGCCGAACGAGCGGCTCCGGCTGACGGAGGTGTGGAACTACCTCAACCCCGCCTTCCCCTTCACCTACCCGCCCACTGGCCAGACGGCCACGCCGCCCCTCGTCGAGGGCGTGGGCATCGAGGAGGCGCGACGGCTGTTCCAGCGCTGGGAGGCGGGGCTGCGAGACGGCCAGGACTTCATCTCCGCCGTGGCTGACAGCCTGGCGCCTGACGGCGTGGTGCACCTGGGCAACGGCGACGATGGCCACGCGGACACGCTGCTTGGACTGTTTCGGGTGCTGTCAGATGCCCTGGAGAACCTCACCATGGAGATCGAAACGGTGCTGCCCGGAGACGGCTGCCTGGTAGCGCAGTTCACGATGTCCGGGCGACACGTCGCCACGCTTGGCCCGTACGCGCCGAGCGGGCGTGTCCTGCCCTCTCGGGGAATGCTGGTCGCGAGGCCGAACCGGGAGGCGCGCCTGGCTGAACTCTGGGTCTACGTTGCGCCGGTCTACGCGATCGCGCTGCCGCCCGAGGACTAGCGACCGTCCTTGGGATGCCTCGTTCGGTCGGAGGTCCCCTCGCGGGTTGGGGCGGTGGGTGGACCTGTGCGTCGGGGGCGTAGGTACCACTCCTGCGGTACTCCCCCTCACCCCAACCCTCTCCCTCCAGGGGAGAGGGGGCCGGACGGTGTCGTGAGCCCCCTCACTAGTTTCCCGGCGTGGCTGCGCTCTCTGCACCGGGTGCGGGGGCCTCGGTGGTGGCGGTGTCCTCGGTGTCACCATCGCTCGAGGTGGGAGCGTCCGTACGGCGGCGGAAGCGGGATCCGATGGCGCCCCGCACGTCGCCGAGGGCGTCGCCGATGTTGCGGAGGAAGGCGGCGCCCTCCTCCGGCGGGAGGCCGATGGAGCGCAGGCGCTGCTCCCGCCGGGTGCGGCGCTGGCCCCCACGGCCGCGCATGGCGTCCGCGAGGGCGCGACGCAGCGCGGGGCGGAGGAGGCGTACCGCGCCCTCCGGGTCCATGTGCGCGCCGCCGGCCGGCTCCGGGACGACGGCGTCGATGATGCCGAGGGAGAGCAGGTCGCCAGCGGAGACGCCCAGGGCTTCGGCCACCTCGGGGGCGCGGTGGCGGTCGCGGAAGAGGATGGCGGCGGCGCCCTCTGGCGAGGTGATGGCGTACATGGCGTTCTGCTGCATCAGGATTCGGTCCGCCCAGGTCAGCGCCAGCGCGCCGCCCGAGCCGCCCTCGCCGATGATGACGGAGACGGCGGGCGTGTGGAGTGACGCCATGGTGGCGAGGCAGTCCGAGATCGCGCCTGCGAGGCCGGCCGCTTCGTCCGAGATGCCGTCGCGCGCGCCGGGAGTGTCGACGAACGTGACCAGCGGCAGCTGCAGGCGTTCCGCCAGCAGCATCAGCCGCCGCGCCTTGCGGTAGCCGGCGGGCGTTACGCGGCCGTCGCGGCGGCGGCCATGGAGGTCCATGTCGCCTCGCTCCTGGCCGATCACGACCACGTTCGTGTCGCCGATCCGGGCGAGGCCGCCGACGAGCGCTGGGTCGTCGTCTCCGGCTCGATCACCACGCAGCGGGAAGAAGTCAGACGCGAGCGCGCGGATGTAGTACAGCGCGCGCGGGCGGTCGATGTTCCTCGCCCGTTCGACGACGGTCCAGCCTCGCTCCTGGTCCCGCACCTCGACAGGCGGAGGGAGCAGCGCCGGGTCGGGCGCCACGGCCGGGCGCACGAGCGACACGACAGTGAGCAGGCGATCGCGTAGCGCGCTTCGAGGCGCCACGTGGTCCACCTGGCCGTGCTCGTACAGGTCCTCCGCCAGCAGCGTCTCGCGCTCCTCGCCGCCGTCGTGCACGGCGCGGACGCGCGGCCCGGCGAAGCCGATGAGGGCGCCCGCCTCCGCGATGATCACGTCCGCCTGCGTGCCGTAGGAGGCGTACACGCCGCCCGTGGTCGGGTTCGTGAGGATGGAGATGATGGGGATGCCCGCCTCGTGCAGGCGGGCGGCGGCGGCGGTGGTCTTGGCCATCTGGAGGAGGGCGACCATGCCCTCCTGCATGCGTGCGCCGCCGGAGCAGGTCACGGCGACGAAGGGGGCCTTCGCCTCGATGGCGCGGTCCATGGCGTGCGCCACGCGCTCGCCGACGGCGAAGCCCATGGAGCCGCCGATGAAGTTGAAGTCACTCACGGCCACCACCACGCGCATGCCGCCGATGCGCGCCGAGCCGGTCAGGACGGCCTCATCGCCGCCGCTCTTGCGTCGGGCTTCCTCGAGGCGTTCGGGGTAGGGGCGGGAGTCCTCGAAGTGGAGGGGGTCAGGGGTGGGGATGCCGGAGTACTGCTGGTCGAAGGAGTCAGCGTCGAACAGGAGGTCCACCCACTCCCTGGCGGAGAGGGGGCCGGCCTCGGAGGAGGCGTTGGACGCCTGGGGGTTCGCGTTGGTCATGGGGCCAGTGTAGACCGGGCGGCGGGGGGCACTCTCCAGAGCCCGTCAACAGGGTGTGCTGTGTCGCCACAATTCCGCAGTCGGCTGGTGAGGGTGCTGGCGGGAGGCCTCGTGGCTTGCAGAGGGGGCCGCTGGCGCGGCCACCCCCCCTCGGGGCGCTACTCGGGGGATGTAGGTGGGGGAGGGGGGCCGAGGAAGTCGCGGATGACGGCGACGGTGGTGTCGAGTTGGTCGTGGTGAAGCCAGTGGCCGGCGTCCTTGATGACCTGGGTGCGGGAGTCCGGGAAGAACGAGTCCAGGGGCTGACCGTCGAAGGCGTCCCGGTGGAACTGCGAAGTCTCGCCCACCAGGTGCAGGATGGGGCACTGGATGTTGGCCCAGATGCGCTCCATGTCCGCCGGCGGGATCTCCACGGGCGGGCGGTCGCGCACCCACGGGTCGAACTTCCACACCCAGCCGTTGTCGATGGCGTCTGCTGCCCAGCGGGCGAGGTGGTCCGCCATCTCCGGGGTGAGTTGTGGGTTCGCCTCGCGCATACGGTCGGCGGCCGCGCGGAACGAGGGGTAGACGCGGGGCGTCTGGGCCTCCATGGCGCGGGCGCGCATGACCCACTCGCGGATGCCCTGCGGCGTGAGCGGTGGTCGGTTCTCCATGCGCGCGCCGGCACCCTCGATCTCCACGATCTTGTCGAACTTCTCGGGGAAGGCGCCTGCCGCCAGCATCGTGACCGCGCCGCCGAAGGAGTGCGCCACCACGGGCGCCCGCCCGCCCACGAGGTCGATGAGCGCGATCAGGTCCGGGACGTGGTCTGCCAGGGCGTAGTGGCTGCCCTTCGCCCACTCGGAGTCGCCGTGCCCTCGAAGGTCGCAGGCGACGACGTGGTAGTCGTCACGGAACGCCTCGGCGACCCGGTCCCAGTTGCGGGCGTGGTCGCGGCCGCCGTGGACGAGGATGAGCGGGGGCCGGGTGGCCTCGCCCCAGGTCCAGTAGGAGAGCTTCAGGCGCTGCGACTGGTAGTAGTGCTGCCAGGGCTCAGACACATTCGATCTCCCACCCAGGAGGTGCGAGCCGGAGCGTACCACCGCCCTCGTTATGCGCCCTCGGAAGTGCGACGCGGCGCGTGCTTGACCGGCTGTCCGCTCCCTCCGTACCGTCGCGAGCGTGACAGACGACTCCTCCTCATCGCCCGCGCCGGACGCTGCCGAGGGCGATCCCCTCCCCCCGTTCGTCCGGGGCCTCCTGCGGCCCGAGGCGTACCCGCACTCTCCGAGGTCCGTGACGCTGGTGCAGACGCACATCTCCTACGTCTGGATCGCGGACGACCTGGTCTACAAGGCGAAGAAGCCGGTGAACTTCGGCTTCGTCGACCAGGTGGCGCCGGAGGCGCGCGAGCGCCACTGCCGGCTGGAGGTGGACCTCAACCGCCGCCTCGCCCCCGATGTCTACTTGGACGTGGTGCCGATCGTGCGCGCCTCGGACGGCTCGTTCGCCGTCGACCGGCCGGAGGCGGAGGGCGAGGTGGTGGAGTGGGCGGTGAAGATGCGCCGCCTCCCGGACGACCGCACGCTGGACCGCCTGCTGGAGGCGGATCAGGCGCCGTGGGACATCTCGCGCCGCATCGCGAGCAAACTCGCGGACTTCCACGCCTCGGCGCGTGTCATCGAGAACGACCCGGCGTTCGCCGGAGCGGAGGCGGAGCGCGCCTGGTGGGCCCGCGAGTTGTCCGAGGCGGAGGGCAACATCGGCGGCACGTGGCGGCCCCAGGACGCGCAGGCCTTGCAAGCGTTCGTGGCCGAGAGCCTGGAGCGGGACGCCTCGCTGTTCGACGAACGCCTCGCGCAGGGGCGCGTGGTGGAGGGGCACGGCGACCTGCACGCGAAGCACGTCTACGTGCTGGGCCCCACGCCGGAGGACCTGGTGATCGTGGACTGCGTGGAGTTCACGGAGTGGTACCACTTCCGCTACCTGGACCGCGGCTTCGACGTCGCCTTCATCGCGATGGACCTGGAGTCGCGTGGCCACCGCTCGCTGGGCGACGAGGTGGCCGGGTACTACATCGCCGCCACCGAGGACGAGACGATGGGCGTGTTGCAGCCGCTGCACCGCGCCTGGCGCGCCTTCATCCGAGGCAAGGTGGAGTCCATCGGCGCCAACGACCCGCGCATCCCGGAGGCTGACCGCGCCGCCCTGGCTGCGTCCGCGTCCAACTACTTCCGGCTGGCCTCCACGTTCGCCTCGAGGCGTCGTGAGCCGGTGCTGGTTGTGCTGTGCGGGATATCTGGGACCGGGAAGACAACCGTCGGCGGCGTGCTGTCGGGGCGCATCGGCGCTGCGCTCGTGTCCACCGACCCCGTGCGCCGCGACGTCGCGCGGGCGAGGGGCCTCGATACCACCATGTGGCAGGAGTACGAGGCGAACGCTTACTCGCCGGAGATGAACCGCGAGGTGTACGAGGAGATGCGCCGCCGCGCGCGGGCGCACCTGCAGGCAGGGCGTCCCGTGATCCTGGACGGCACGCATCGACGTGCGAGCGACCGGCAGGAAGCGCTGGCCGTCGCGCGTGACCTGGGCGTGCCTGCGCTGGTGGTGGAGTTGCGGATGACCGACGACGCCGCCCTCGCGCGGGTCGTGAACCGCGAGCGGCTACAGGGCGGCGAGCCCAACGCCGAGGCCTTCCGCCGCCACGTCGAGGAGTTCGACGCCCTGACCAGCCGCGAGGGCAACGTGCTGGCCCTGGACGCCGCCCAGGAGCCCGTGTCCCTCGCCGAGCAGATCGAGGAAGAACTGCCTTAGGCGCACCGCCCGCTCAGTTGGAGCACTGGCCGCAACGCGCTAGCCTCCGCTCGCCCACCTCGACGTGAGGGGGCCCAGAGGAGGCGCACGTGCCCGAGTCCCTGCCACCAGACCTGGTTGACCTGCGCGACCGGCTCCGCGCCTTCATCGAGGAGATGCGAGCCCTCGAGGGTGACCTCGACGACGGTGGTGTCGAGGGCGGCGACGGCCCGGCGCCGGAGGACGTGAGGCGACGGGTACGGGAGCGCTCGAAGGAACTCGGGTTCTTCGGCATGACGCAGCCCGTCGAGTTCGGCGGCTCCGAGGCCGGCGCGCTCGCGATGACCGTGGCGCGGGAGACGCTCGCCGCGGCGAATACACCCCTCGCGAGGTACGTGTTCGGGCCAGATCCCGGGCTGCTGCGCCGCGCGGAGGGCTCGGTGCGGGAGCGGTACCTCGAGCCGGTGCTGGCGGGCGAGAAGACGTGGTCGTTCGCCTTCACCGAGCCGAGCGGCCCCAATGCGCCGGAGCGCCCCACGTGGGCGAGGTGGGACGGGGAAGACCTCGTGGTGACGGGGCGCAAGGCCTTCGTCACGGGCGGCGCGACGGCGGACTTCTACGCGACGCTGGTGAACGTGGACGAGGACGCGTCCGGCCCCGGTGGGACGGCCATGCTCCTCATCGACCGCACCACGCCGGGCGTGGAGATCACGAGACGGTTCCGGAGCATGGAGGGCGGCGGCCACGTGGAACTCTCGTTCCAGGAGGCGCGCGTTCCCGCCTCGAACGTCCTCGGGAGCATCGGCGAGGGGATGCCTCGTGCGATGGGGAACATCGGCGAGGAGCGGCTCATGTCCGCCGCGACCGCGTGTGGCATCGCGCTGTGGACGGTGGACTACACGACGAAGCACATCACCGCGGGCCACCGCTCCGGCCAGCGCCTCGGCGACCGCGAGGGCGTGCGCCTGCGCTACGCGGACATGCGCATCGACACCTACGCCGCGCGCGCCATGCTGTACCGCACGGCGCGCCTCGTGGATGCGGGCGACGACGCGATCAACGAGGGCGCGGCAACCAAGGTGTTCTGCACGGAGGTGGCGGGCCGCGTGGTGGACGCCGCCGTGCAACTCGTTGGCGGCCAGGCGCTGATCGAGGGCCATCCGCTGGAGCGCATGTACCGCCGCGTGCGCTCGATGCGCCTCGCGGGCGGTGCGTCCGACATCCTGCGTCTCACCGTGGCCCGCGGCATCATCGAGTTCGACGCGGGCCGGCTGTAGGCCACGACCAGGAGACACGCCATGCGGTACTGTCCCAACTGCTCCCAGCCGCTCACGACGAAGTTCGATGGTGGGCGTGAGCGGCTCGCGTGTCCGGACGAGGGCTGTGGGTTCATCCACTTCGGGAACTTCTCGATTGGTTGCGCGGGCGTGGTGCTGCGTGACGGCAAGGCGCTGCT
>CAYTRA010000074.1:0-9524 GCA_964439675.1 uncultured Dehalococcoidaceae bacterium | reverse complement strand
TGTTCGTGGAACTCCACGGTCACGCGGTCGTCGCCCACGCGGTCCTCGACGGCCTGTCGCCACGCCTCGCGGGACTGCCCGGGCAGGAGGCGACAGTCCACGATGGCGCTGCTCTTCGCCGGGATCACGTTCGCCTTGATGCCGGACTCCAGCATGGTGACGTTGAGGGTGTTCGTGAACATCGCCCGCAGCGGCGCCGAGGCGCGGATGGTCTCTTCGAGGCGCGCGCGCTGGTCCAGTCCCGGCATGAGCCCGGCGTCCGCCAGCCGCGAGACCCACGCCTCCGTCTCCGGGACGATCGTCAGCGGACGCTCCCATTCCGCCAGCCGCTGCACCGCCCGCGCAAGGCGTATCGCCGAGTTCTCCTCGATGTCGTGCGGGACGCTTCCGTGGCCGGGCGTGCCGACGGCGGTGAGGCGTAGCCAGCACACCTGCTTCTCGTTCGTTGCGACGGCGAAGACCTGGCGCGTCTTGCCCTGGAACTCCGTGGAGCCGGAGCCGCCCTCGTTCATCTCGTACTCGACGTCGTCCACCAGTTCCGGGTGGTGGTCGCAGAGCCACTTCATGCCGTAGGTGCCCAGTGCCTCCTCGTCCGGTACGGCGCAGAAGACCAGGTCGCGCTTCAGGCGGACGCCGCTGCGCTTCACCAGCAGGAACGCCATCAACTGCATGACGCCGAAGCCCTTCATGTCCACGGCGCCACGGCCGTAGACACGGTTGCCCTCCTCGATGCCCTCGAAGGGTGGCTTGGTCCAGTAGGTGGGCTCGGCGGGGACCACGTCCGTGTGGTTGCAGAGCATGAAGGGACGTTTGCTGCCGTCCCCCGGGATGCGCGCGTACAGGATCTCTCGCTCCGGGGCCGTCGCCAGGTACCGCGTCTCGATGCCCTCGGCCTCGCACAGCCTGCCGAGGTAGCGCGCGGCAGGGGCCTCGCGTCCGGGCGGGTTCGAGGTGTCGATGCGCAGGTAGGTCTTCAGGATCTCCAGGGCTTCGCGGTGGACCTCAGCCCAATCGATCGCCCGGTCGATGGCGCTGGCCATCGGCGCACCCCTCCCTCTGCCGCGCCTTCACGGCTGTGCCGTGTTCCCTCTGTGGCGCGGGAGCGTGACGGCGCCGCGCCGAAGCGCGGGGCCGGCTGCCTCCGGAGTAGTATCCGCAGGCGAGGCAAGCCATGTTCACGTGAGCGTCAGGACGTCTCGCGCGAGGACACCCCGAACGCACTGGAGAGGCAGCCCCATGCCCGGCGACCGAGCGGACATCATCTTCAGCGGCGGCCCCGTCCACACCGTGGACGCCCAGAACTCCATCGCGGAGGCCGTGGCCGTCTCGGACGGGCGCATCCTCGCCGTCGGCTCTACCGCCGAGGTCAACGCGACCGCCGGCCCCTCGACGCAGCGGGTGGACCTGCGAGGGCGCTCGCTCCTCCCGGGCTTCATCGACGCGCATCAGCACTTCAGCGGCGTGGGCGGGGCCCAGGAGTCGATCGACTGCAAGGCGCCGGGCATGGACAGCATCCGGGCGCTGCAGGAGGAGGTGCGCCGTCGGGCGGAGGCCCTGCCGGCCGGCTCATGGATCCGCGGCCGCGGCTACAACCACGAGTACCTGGTGGAGCAGCGCCACCCGAACAAGATGGACTGGGACGCGGTGGCACCGGAGCACCCGGTGCTCTTCACCCGCACCTGCGGGCACATCGTCTCCTTCAACACGAAGGCGATGGAACTCGCCGGCCTGGATCCGAAGGCCCCGGACATCGATGGCGGCCGGTACGACCGCGACATGGACGGCAACATCATCGGCGTGGCCTACGAGCGCGCCACGGGCCCGCTCCGCGGACCGGCCGAACCCACCCGCGAAGAGTACCGGCGCTGGCTGACCCTCGCGAACCAGGCAGACCTCGCGGCTGGCTGCACCAGCGTCCACGACGCGGGCGGTATGGCCGGCGACACCATGAACATCGCCACGGACCTCCTCGACCGCGATGAGTTGCAGGTGCGCATCTACGCCTTCGTGACCGTGAACGCGCTGGACCACCCGCACGTGCCGATCCTCAACACGGGCTTCCGCACGGGCTTCGGTAACGACCACCTACGCATCGGGGCGTTCAAGGTGATGACGGACGGCTCGTCCTCCGGCCCCACCGCCGCGACGCGCGAGCCGTATGCCATCGACCCGGAGGACTCCGGCATCGCCTACTGGCGGCAGGACGACCTGGACGGCCTCATTGGACGTGCGCACCAGGGCGGCTGGCAGTGCACCGTCCACGCCGTGGGCGACCGGGCCATCGAGCAGACCCTGAACGCGATGGAGCGCGCCCAGCGCGAGCACCCTCGCGAGGGGCTTCGGCACCGCATCGACCACTGCGGCATCACGCCACCGGACCTGCAGGACCGCATCGTGGACTTCGGGATCGTTCCGGCCATGCAGCCGGCGTTCTTCTGGGAGTTCGGCGACGGCTACATCAAGAACTACGGCCGCCATCGCGCGGACGTGATGTTCCCGGTGAAGTCGCTCCTCGACCGAGGTGTGATCGTGGCCGCCTCCTCCGACTCGCCGGTCACGGACTACCGGCCGCTGTTCCAGATCGAGCAGGCGATCACGCGCGCGACCCGATCCGGCGACGTCTGCGGCCCGGACGAGCGCGTGGACCTCACGACGGCGATCCGCATGCAGACCATCAACGCCGCCTACGCCTCGTTCGAGGAGTCGAAGAAGGGGAGCCTGGAACCCGGCAAACTCGCTGACCTGGTGGTGCTGGAGGACGACATCAGCCGCGTCCCGGTCACGGAACTGCGCTTCCTCGGTGTCGACATGACCGTCGTCGACGGCCGCGTGGTCTACGAGCGCTCGTGAGCCCTCGAAGGATCGAGGGGTAGCGGCGGCGCGAGGGCGGGGCGCCGAGGCGAGCGCATCACAAGCGCGATTCCTCGCGCTATCATCGAGCGACTTCAAACTCCCGTAGTCACCGCCGCAGGGCGGTAGACGGGCGCCGATGATGGCCCAGACCGCCCCCACCCAGCCCGCGCCGCTCGATGCCGCGGCGGGACAGCCCGGCGAACCGCAGGGGGCGCCAAAGCCTCCGGGAGTGATGACGCTCTTCCGGAACGCCTCGTTCCGGAACTACTGGGCAGCGACGTTCTTCTACTTCCTGGTGTTTGGCGCGCAGCGGTTCGCGTTCGTGCTGCTAGTGCTGGAACTGACGGACAGCGCGGGCTTCGGCGGAGCGGTCGGGTTCGCCCTCGGCATTCCGGCGTTCTTCATCACGATCCCGGCGGGCGTGTGGGCGGACCGCATGGATCGCCGGCGCATGGTGATGATCGCCAACCTCGCGGGCGCTGCTGTGCTCGCCGTGGTGGCTGTCCTCAACTGGTCGGGGGCCATCAACGAGTGGTTTGCCCTCGGCACAGCGCTCGCCGTGGGGTTCGCGACGGCCTCCGTGCAGCCGCCGCTGACCGCGATCGTGCAGATGATCGTGCCGCCGGAGCGCCTGATGAACGGGATCGTGCTGCGCACCATGGGGCAGAACCTGGCGCAGTTCTTCGGCGCCACCCTCGGCGGCATCGCCATCGCGCTCCTCGACTTCGGGGGCGCGTTCGCGCTGCAGTCGGGCCTCTACCTGGTCGCGTGCGCGTTCATGCTGGGCGTGCGCCTCGAACGCCCCGCCCAGCCCGCGAACCGACCGAGGATGCGCGAGGCCGCGAGCGAGGGCCTGCGCTTCGTCTTCTCCGACCCGGCACTCCGGGGGCTCGTGATCGTCTCGGTGTTCTCGGGGCTGTTCATGCTCGGGCCCACGTTCACCCTCATCCCGGAGGTGGCTCGGACGAAGCTAGGGGTGGGGCCGACGCTCAACGGCCTGCTGCTCGCATACACCTCGCTGGGCATGTTCGCGATGTCGATCTTCCTGGTGACGCGGAAGGAACTGACGGGCAAGGGCAACATCTTCGTCACGAACATGCTCATCGCGGGGCCGGCGGTGAGCCTCATGGGGCTCTCGCCCTGGTACCCGGCCACAGCGCTGGTCATGGTGATCTGGGGCCTGGGCGGCGGCATCTACATCAACATGAACCAGACGCTCATCCAGGGGAACACACCCAACGAGATGATGGGCCGCGTCATGAGCATCTACGCGCTCTCGATCGCGGGGCTGATCCCGCTGGGCGCGCTCCTTGGCGGTATCGGCGCCGAGGTGATCGGCGCGGACTGGTACCTGGTGCTCTCGGGCGTGATCCTCACCGCCTGCGCGGTGTGGGCCTTCCTCACCCAGCGCGACCTCCGCGCCCTTGACTAAGCGCGCGCCCCGAGCAGCGAGGGCTACCGAGCGATCGAGGGCTACCGAACGATCGAGGGCTACCCGCCGGCGGCCTCCGCCGGCGCCACCGCGGGCTGCCCTCGGAAGCGGCCGGTGCGCAGCAGGACTCGGAGGTCCGGGATGGCGAGGATGGCGGCGAAGAAGGCGGCGGCCCAGATCAGCCCCGGCACGACCAGGAGCGGACGCACGCCGATGACATCGGCCGTCGCACCGAAGCCGAGGTTCACGAACGCCATGTGCCCCGCAGCAAGCATGACGTAGGTTGCCATCACGCGACCTCGGACGCGGTCCGGAGTGATGCCCAGCACCAGCACCTGCGAGAGCGACATGTAGGCAGCCTGCGTGGCCCCTGCAAGGAAGGCGCCGAGCACGACCACCTCGGCGATCGTCGCGGTCCCCATCACCACCATCGCCGCGCCGGAGCCAAACCCCGCGATCGTGAGCGCCATGCCGGTCGCCGCGTCCGTGCGCAGGCGGGAGATGGTGACCGTCCCCACGACCGCGCCGGCGCCGAGGCCCATGAGGATCGCCGAGTACGTCCGCTCGCCCCCGCCCACGTCGTCCGAGAGCGCGGGCATCATCGAGTCGAACGCCATGGTCAGCCCGCAGTGAAAGATCACGAGCACCACCACGAGGGCAATACGACGCTCCGTGAAGACGTACTCCATGCCCTCGCGCACATCGTCGATGAGGCCGTCGGTGACGCCTCGGGCCACCTCCGGCGCCGGCGAGCGGTAGCGGATCGCCCACAGCGCGACGCTTCCGGCGGCCATCGCAAGGGTCGAGATGGCGAAGACCGCACCGGGGCCGATCGCCTCCAGGAGGACGGCGCCGATGAGCGGCCCGATCACGCGGGAGCCGTGCACGGAGATGCTCTGGAGGGCAATGGCGTTCAGCAGGTGTTCCGGCGGCACCAGGCTCGGCGTCATCGCGTTCGCCGTCGGCTGCTGCGCCGCCCGCGAGATGCCGCCGAGGAGCGCGAGCACGATCACGTGCCAGACCTCGATGACCCCCGCGAAGGTGAGGGCGGCCAGCACGCCGGTGGCGATGACGCTGATGTAGGCCGCCTGGAGCGCGAGGAGCCTTCGATCCATGCGGTCCGCGAGTGCCCCGGCGATGGGCGCGGCGAAGATGAAGGGCGCCATGGCCGCAAACGTGACCAGCCCCACGGCCGTGCTGGACTCGGTGAGGTCATACACGAGCCAGCCGCGGGCGAGGATCAACGCCCAGTTGGCCGCCGCGACAAAGACCGAGTTGGTGAAGAGCAGCGCGTAGTCACGCGACGCCAGCGCCGGGAACTGCCGGACGAGCATGTTGGCGGTAGCGCCCGCGTCCTGGCTCACGGCGCGAAGTGTACTCCGTCCGCACTTCACGCATGCGATAGCATGCCCACGTTTCGAGGCATGCCGAAAGATCGCGCGCCTCGACCGCCCCTCGATGACTGGGAGGCCACTCATGGCGAACGTCCACTTCGGCACCATGGTTCCGCAGATCAAGCGCACCTGGGAGGAGTCCCGCGCGGCCGCCACCGAGTTCGAGGCGATGGGCTACGACTCCCTCTGGGTAAACGACCACCTCTACGGCCCCACGTCGCCTCAGATCCCCATGCTGGAAGCGTGGAGCCTGGTGGCCGCGCTGGCGGCCCTGACCTCGAAGGTGTCCATCGGGACGCTGGTCACGCCGGTGGGGATGCGCAACCCGGCGCACCTCGGCAAGACGGTCGCGACGCTGGACCACATCTCCGGCGGGCGCATCATCCCCGGGCTGGGCGCGGGCTGGATGCCGCGCGAGTTCACGGACTTCGGTGTCCCGTTCAAGGCCCCCAGGGAGCGCCTCCAGCAACTGCGGGAGGCCGTGGAACTCCTCCGCCGCATGTGGGGCGAGGAGGACGCCGTCACGTTCGAGGGCCAACACTTCCAGACGGAGAACGTGGTCACGCAGCCGAAGCCGGAGCGGCAGCCGCGTCTCCTCATCGGCGGCTCCGGCGAGAAGGTGACCATGCGCATCGCCGCGCGGCACGCCGACATCTGGAACAACCTGGCCGGCCAGCAGGACAACATCGCGCACAAGGTGGAGGTGCTCCGTGCCCACTGTGACGCGGTGGGCCGCGACCCGTCCGAGATCACGGTCGCGCAGCAGTGCCTGGTCACCATCGCGAAGGACGAGGCGACCGTGGGCCCCATGCTGGAGACGGCTCAGAAGATTTTTGGTGGCCACATGGGCAACCCGAAGGGCACACTGGCCCTCTCCGGCACGCCCGCCCAGGTGGCCGACCGCATCAACAAGCACATCGAGGCCGGCTGCACGATGTTCAACATCGAGTTCTTCGGCCGTGACACCCGGGAACCGGCGGAGCTCTTCGCGAAGGAAGTGATCCCCCAGTTCCGGTAGCCAGTCCTGGCAGCCGGTAGGAAGGCGCCCCCAATGCGCCCGCCCTCGGTCCGTCCGTACCAGCCGGCCGACCTGCCGGCGTGCGCCGCGCTGCTCGCCGGCAAGCACCGGCGGGCACGCCAGCGACAGGCCATGCTGCCCGAACGCTTCGAGGACACCGCCGCCTGCGAGGAGGCGCTCGGGACCTTCCTCGAGGCCGGCGCTGAGGTCTGGGTGGCCGAGCGCGATGGCGCGCCCGTCGGCTACCTGGGCGGGACGCGCTCGATGCCTGCGCCGGGCTCCTTCGGCGCGCAGTACGGGGCCAGTCGCGGCATCTCGGTGCCGGACGCCGGCCACGCGCTGGCGGAGGACGAGCCGCCCACCGAGACGTACCGCGCCCTGTACGGAGCGGCGGCAGAGCACTGGGCGGACGACGGCTTCTTCAACCACACCGTCACAGTGCGTCCCGCCGACGCCGAGGCGCGCGAGGCGTGGTTCATGCTCGGCTTCGGCGCGAACGTCACCTTCTGCACGCGAGACACCTCTCCGCTTGGGCCGTCCTCGAACGGTGAGCGCGCCGGCATCGAGGTCCACGCGGCGTCGCTGGAGGAACTCTCGCTGGTGCGGCACTTCGACGAACTCGAGGCGCTGCACCACCGGGCGTCACCGATCATGTGGCCGTTCATGGCCCGCGAGGTGGCAGCGGCCGTGGAGGCCTTCCAGCGTGCGTCGCTCGAGGGCGAGGAGAACCGCATCTTCCTCGCCACCCGCGAGGGTCAACCGCTGGCGATGCACTTCGTCATCCGCAAGGACGGCGGCTTCGGGGCGCCCATCAGCCGCCCGGACAACTCGGTGTACCTGTACCAGGCGATCGTGGAGCCGGGAGCGCGCAGCGAAGGCGTCGGCACGGCGCTGCTGTCGCACACGCTCGACTCGGCGCGGGGCGAGGGCTTCGACTGGCTGAACCTCCACTACGCCTCGATGAACCCCTCGGGCGCTCCGTTCTGGCAGCGCCACGGCTTCGAGCCGCTGGAGATCAGCGTGCAGCGCCGCCTGGACGAGCGCATCGCCTGGGCGCGCCAGCGTTGAGGGCACCCCGCGCGCCAGCGGCCGCGGGGGTCTGCCGACTCGTGCCACCGAGACATCGCGGTCGCAGTTTGATCGAGGTGGCCCTGCTGGGCTCCCCCTACGACAGGCCCAGGGTGAGCGAGAGGGAGTGGGCTACCGCTGGATGCTGAGGCCGGCCTCGGAGTCCGGGTCGACGACCACGGCGGTCTTGCCCTGCAACCACTCCAGCAGGTCCGCGCCGACGAGGTCGCGTCGCCAGCCCTGGAGGATGGGGATGTCGGGCTCCGAGGTGCGGTCGCCCACCAGCCACCAGGCGATCAACTCGTCGATGTCGCGGCGGGTGGCCACGAAGCGCGGGGCGATGGACGCCTCGCGGCATCGGGCCTGCACGATGCCACTGAGGATGGCCGGCCACGACTGGCCCAGGTTCGGGACGCGAGGCGGGGTGTCCTCCTGTGGTGGGGGGTCCTCGGCGCCCGCGGTAACGGCATCCATGATCGCGCGACCGTAGCGCTGGGCCGTGCCCTCGCCCAGGCCTCGGACGGTGCGCAGTTCACGCACGTCGGCCGGGGGGCGGCGGGCGATCTCCAGCATGGTGCGGTCGTTCAAGATCCAGGATGGCGGGCGGTTGACGCGCAGCGCCTCCTCCTCCCGCCACGCCGCGAGGGCTCGCAACGCGCCCTGCCCGCGCCGGCGGAGACTGTTCCAGCCGCGGATGCGGCGGTACATCTCCTCCGGTGGGACTCGTTCAGCCCACGTCTCGGCGAGTCGGTCGCACTCGTCCAGCGCCCAGCCGAGGCGGTCCCGCTCCACGAGCTCGTCCCGCAGTTGGTCCCACGCCGCCAGCAGGTAGCGGACGTCGTCCAGGGCGTAGCGCACCTGGTCGTCGGTCAGCGGGCGACGCGACCACTCGGTGAACTGCGAGCCCTTGTCGATGTGCACGCCGGCCATGCGCTCCACCAGCGCGGCGTAGCCGATCTGGTCGCCCATGCCGAGGAACGCCGCCGCGATCTGCGAGTCCACCACCGAGCGCGCGCGCACGCCGAAGACGGCGCCGAGCAGCGCGAGGTCGGCCTGCGCGGAATGGATGACAACCTCGACGTCGGGGTCGGCGGCCAGGTCTGCGATGGGGCGGGTGTCGACCTGCAACGGGTCGATGGCGCGCACGTGGGGCGCGTCCGGGTCACCCCAGCCAACCTGTACCAGCGAGAGTTCCGCGACGTACCGGCCCTCGGTCATGAACTCCAGGTCGAGGGCGAACCGCCGGGCCTCGCGGATGGCGTGGGCGATGCCCGCCACGTCCTCCGGGGTCGTGATGAGGGCAGGCACCGGCTCAGTCGTGGTCACAGCCGGACGATAGCACGGCGCTTTCCAACGCTCAGGCGCGAAAGACTCCTCGATGGCTTGCCCGCCCGTCTACGATGGCGCGCGATCGGGAGCGACCGTCGAGCGCCGTCAGGAGGAAGCCATGCCCCAGGTTGAGATCGCCGGCCAGTGCGACCCGAAGTTCCAGGCCGTCGCTGACGTCTTCGCCCAGAACTTCGAGGAGCGCGGCGACCACGGCGCCTCCGTCTGCGTCACCGTGGACGGCGAGGTCGTGGTGGACCTGTGGGGCGGCTGGAAGGACATCGAGGGCACGCGGCCGTGGGAGTCGGACACCCTGGTGAACGTGTGGTCCTCCACGAAGGGCATGGCCACGGTGGCCGGCCACGTCGCCGCCGACCGCGGGCTGCTGGACTTCGAGGCGCCCGTGGCGACGTACTGGCCGGAGTTCGCGCAG
>CAYTRA010000073.1:0-9576 GCA_964439675.1 uncultured Dehalococcoidaceae bacterium | reverse complement strand
TGCCCTGCTTCAGCTTGACGACCCAGTGCTGGCCGTCCTCGGTCTCCGCGCTCTCGGCCAGGTCCGGCTCCGCACCGACGGAGTACGGGTTGGCGTCCGGCCGCGAGGCGATCTTGTAGAACCGGCTGTACGTGTAGGCGGAGATGCCCTTCGCGGTGAAGGACGCCGACGCGTACGGGTTGATCGCCGTCGGGTCGCTGGTGTCAGACTCCCGGAGCGTGCCCCCACGCTTCACGTTGGCGAACGGGTCCGTCGCGGTCGTCGTCGCCGCAGCGGTGCCGTCAGCGGTGCCCGTAGCCGTCGCGGTAGCCTCGGGCTCCTCGTCGTCGCCGCCGCAGCCGATGAGCGCCGCGCCGGCGAGGCCGACGCCGCCCAGCGCCGCGCCCCGGATCACGCCCCGCCGTGAGACACGGCTACCGAGCGTCCTCGACCAGTAGTTGGTTTCCAAACAGCCCTCCTTATGTCGTGGGTGACCGCGGGCGTGCCTGGCAAAATGCCGTAGCCGCCCCACCTCACGTGGAACCTACATCTCAGTACGTGCGAAATCACGGTATTGGACGCCCTAACTCGCCTGTATTTGTCATTTCTTTTGTGATGGTCGCCATCAGCGTTGGGCAGATGCCAGGCCGGGTCGGAAAATCAGCACGTTCGTAATGACGCGAGGGATCGTGGGCGTTCTTCACTACATTCGTGATTCACCTACCGGGGGGCCGAACGACCTCGAAAAGTGGGAGTCCAGGCGGGTCCGGACGCTGCGCACGAAGAAGGGGTGGCCTCTCGGCCACCCCTTCCCGTTCCATCGGGCTACCTGGCTTCTGGCGCCAGCCGCCTGAAGGCTAGACGTCCAGCCAGAGGTTCGGGTGCACCTCCGTGGCCGGGCCGTAGCCGCGGGTCTGGACGATGCCACGCACCTCCGGCTGGTAGCCGGTCCACCCCGTGCCCGCGCCGGCCTGGCTGGGGACGTAGTACATGTGCTCGCCGTTGATCCGCTGGATCTCGTGGATGAAGCCTCGGCGCACGTCCGCGTCCAGTTCCACGCGCTGCTTCTGGTCCAGGTCCGAGATCGCCGGATCGGTGACGCGCCCGTGGTTGTTCGGGTCGTCGCCGAAGAGGCGGTTGAAGTAGCCGCCAACCTCCGGGAACGGCGTCTGGTACCCGAAGGCGATGCCGTGGAAGTTCCCGGCGAACGTCTGCGGGAAGTACTGCGCCGTGTATGCCTGGGTCTCCACCTTGATGTTGAGGCCGCCCTCCATCAGGTAGTTGCCCACGGCCTCCGCCACGCGGTTGAACGTGGCGCCGTAGATGTCGTTGGCGAAGATGTACGGGATCTCCTGGCCGTCGTACTCCACCGCCTGCAGGAGCGCGTTCGCCTCCTCCAGGTTGAACTCGTAGAACTTGGCCGCCTCGCCCATCTCGGCGCTCTTGGGGTCAAGCCACCAGGAGCCCCAGCCGGCGGGGACAACGTTGTTCCACAGGATGGAGACGTCCAGGCCCGCGTCCTGCAGGGCCTTCACGTTGTAGCCCAGCTCGGTCAGCGTGTCCCGGTCCGTCATCATGGACACGGCCTGGCGGAAGCGCTCGTCGCGCCACGGGGCGTCCGGGCTCTGCTCCTCCGACGAGAAGTACATGAAGGACAGCAGCGCCGGCAGCAGTCCGCGCCACTGGAAGTTCTCGTTCTCCTCGCGGAGTTCCAGCACGTCGTCGGCCTGGATGCCGAGCAGGTGCAGGTTGCCGGCGCGGAACTGGGCCAGGCTGTTCGCGTACTCCGGGATGATCGAGATCTCGTAGTTGTCGATGAAGGGCTTCGGCTGGTCCCAGTAGTCGGGGTTGCGGCTGAAGCGGAAGCGGACGGAGGTCTGGTACTCGTCCAGGATCCACGGGCCGGAGCCGATCATGCGGGTAGCCGGGTCGAAGCCACCATCGAAGGCCTCGCGCGGCATGATGAACAGCTTGTTCGTGTCCGCCAGGTCCGTGACGAACGTGCCGGACGGCGCCGCCAGCGTCACGTTGATGGTGTGGTCGTCCACCGCCTCCAGCGAGGTCCACGACCCGACCTGTGTCGAGGACGGCGAGCCCTCCGCGGTCAGCGTCTCCCAGGACGCGACCACGTCCTCCGTGGTCACCTCGCGGCCGCTCACCGGCTCGACGTTCTGGAACTTCATGCCCGGCTTGAGCTTGACGACCCAGTGCTGGCCGTCCTCGGTCTCCGCGCTCTCGGCCAGGTCAGGCTCCGGGCCGACGGAGTACGGGTTCGCGTCGGGTCGCGCCGCGATCTTGTAGAAGCGGCTGTAGACGTATGCCGCGATCCCCTTCGCGGTGAAGGAGGCGGATGCGTACGGGTTCAGCGCGGACGGGTCGTTCGTGTCGCTCTCGACGATCGTGCCACCGCGCTTGATGTTCGCGAACGGGTCGCTCGAGCCGCCCTCGGTGGTCGCGGTTGCGGTCGCGGATCCGTTGGTGGTGGCCGACGCAGTGGCCTCCGGCTCTTCGTCGTCCCCACCGCCGCAGCCGATCAGCGCCGCACCGGCGAGTCCGGCGCCCCCCAGCGCCGCCCCGCGCAGGACGGTCCGGCGTGTCAGCCTGCCGCCCAGCGTCCTGGACCAGTAGTTGCTCTCGTCCAAATCGATCTCCTGTCGCACTCACATGAGCACTGCGTCGCCCTCGCGCCGCAACCACAGAAGATTACGACAACTACATTGTTATAGGATGCATCTTCAACACCGATATTTTAACGTAGATACTCTCCGTTATCGTGATGGTGTGCGACCGAACAAATGATAGACGCCGATGACCATGATGCATTCGACAACACGTATCAACGCTTGTCATGGACAACGGCTGTCTACCCGACGATGGGATATATCCACGACGGACGGACGGTTGCTAACCGCCCTTAGGGGCCTTCCCGGATTCGTCCAGGTTCGCCACCACGCGGCCAAACGCCCCCACGAGGGCGTCCCGCTCCTCTGGCGTGAGCGCCGAGGTGAACGCGCGTTCGACGCCCCGCAGGTGTACGGGAGCCGCCTCGCGGAGTGCGCGCAGGCCGGAGGGGGTGAGGACGGCGAGGGTCCCGCGTCCGTCTTCCGGATCGGGCTCGCGCTCCAGGTAGCCGGCGGAGCAGAGGCGGTCGACGAGGCGCGTCAGCCCACTCTTGCTCAGGAGTACCGCGCGCGCCAGTTCCTGCATGCGGAGCCGGCCGCCCGCCTCGTTGAGTTGCACCAGCACGTCGTACCAGGTCAGGGGGAGCCCGGTCTCACGCCGGAGTTCGTCCTCCAGCACGGCGATCACGCGGGCGTGCGCCTCCAGGAACCCGCGCCACGCTCGCATGGACTGCTCGTCCACCCGTCGCTCCCCATCCTGCCACTCGCGCCCGCGCCGCCCGGGGGGCCTCGACGTGACGATACCGCGAGGCGACACCGCGTGCCGCCTACCCCGAGGCTGGGGAGCGGCGCTACCAGGCGTCGATGTTCGCGCGCTTCTTCGCGCCGCGACGTCGTTCGGGGTGGCTGACGGCGGCGAACGTGTTCGCGATGAGGGCGCGCGTGTCCGCGGGGTCGATCACGTCGTCCACGCCGAAGGAGACGCCAGCATTGAGGGCCTTGCCGCGCTCGTAGGCACGCGCCACCAACTCCTCGTAGCGCTCCTTGCGCGCCTGGGGGTCCTCGATGGCGGCGAGTTCGGCACGGAAGCCGAGTTTCACCTGGCCCTCCAGGCCCATGCCACCGAACTCCCCCGTTGGCCAGGCGACGGCCATGGAGACGAACTTGAAGGAGCCGGCGGCCATGGTCATGGCTCCCAGGCCGTACGCCTTCCTCAGGACGATCGTGATCATCGGGACGCTGACGTTGGCGCCCACCACGAACATGCGGGCGGAATGGCGCACCAGCGCGGTCTTCTCTGCCTCCGGCCCCACCATGATCCCGGGCGTGTCGCAGAGCGAGACGATGGGCAGGTCAAAGGCGTCGCACAACTGCATGAAGCGCGCCGCCTTGTCCGCTCCGTCCGACTCGATGGCGCCGGACTGGTGCATGGGGTTGTTGGCGATGATGCCGACGGGGCGACCCTCGATGCGGGCGAGGGCGGTGATCATGCCCTTGCCGAACTGCGGCCGCAGTTCCATCACGGTGCCGGCATCCGCCAGCGTCTCGATGACGGTGCGCACGTCATAGACGCGCAGGCGGTTCTCCGGCACGACGCGCCGCAACGCGCGCTGGTCGTGCTCCTCCCAGGTGTCGAGGCGTCCCTGGAAGTAGGAGAGGTACTGCTTCGCCGCTGCGACCGCCTCGGCTTCGTCGGCGACGGCCACGTCCACCACGCCGTTCGGGACTTGCACGCTCATGGGACCGACCTCTTCCGGGCGGAACACGCCCAGGTTGCCGCCCTCGATCATCGCGGGGCCACCCATGCCGATGCTGGAGTTCGCGGTCGCGATGATCACGTCGCAGCAGCCGAGGAGCGCCGCGTTCCCGGCGAAGGAGAAGCCGGAGTTCACCCCCACGAGGGGTACCTGCCCGCTGAGCCCCCCCAGCCGGCGCCACGTCGGCGTGTCCAGCGGCCCGCCCACCCGGAACTGCGAGGACTCCCCGGACGACGAGGCCCCCGCACCACCGGCGCGGCCGCCACCCCCCTCGGTGAAGAGGACGACCGGGAGGCTCCAGTCGCCCGCGATCTCCAGCATGCGGTCCGTCTTGCGGTGGTTGAGCGCGCCCTGCGTGCCGGCCAGCACGGTGTAGTCGTAGGACATCACCACGCAGCGCGACGCCTCGTCACCGAACTCCGCTCCGTTCACCGACCCGATCCCGTTGATCATCCCGTCCGAGGGGTACCGTCGCGCCAGGTCATCGACGTCGCGGCCCATGCCGGAGGGCACCACGAGGCCGCCGTATTCGACGAAGGTCCCCGGGTCGCAGAGGTCCTCCACGTTCTCGCGTGCCGTGCGCAGGCCTCGGTCGTGGCGCTTCGCGGCAACCTCCGGCCGCGACTCGTCGCGAGTGAACGCGCGACGTCGCTCCACCTCCGCGAGGTCGGGCCGGATCTCGTCGAGGTCGACCGTCGCCTCCTCGACGCTCGCATCGCCCTCGACCTCGCGGGGTTCGAGGTAGGCGAGCACCTCGCCGGCGTAGACCGTGTCACCGACGCTGACCGTGAGGCGCTGGAGGAAGCCCGCGACCGGCGCTACCACCTCGTGCTGCATCTTCATGGCTTCCATGACGACCAGGACCTGGCCCGCGCGTATCGTCTCCCCGGGCTCCGTCTCCAGGCTCACGATCGTGCCCTGCAGCGCCGCCTCCACCGCGACGACGCCATCGAGGGCCGCCGCCGCTTCGATGGCACGCGCACCCGCCGCCGCAGGCCCGCCGGCGCCGTGCGCGAGCACGGCGAGCGGGTCGCTGGCGTCCACCCGCGCACCGGCGAGGCGTACCGAGGGCGTCGACTCCGGCGTCGCGACCCCCGGCGTGCGTTGTGGCTGGCTCGCCGCGCTCGCAAGGAGCGCGTCGAGGTGTTCCTCGATGAAGGCGGTGGAGTACGCGGCGCTGGTGAACGCCGGATGTTGGAGGATCGCCTGCAGGAAGGTGCGATTCGTCTCGACGCCTTCGATGCGGAACTCCGAGAGGGCGCGCGCGGTCTTACGCGCGGCTGCCTCGAAGCCGCCGGTGCTGTGCACCACCACCTTCGCCAGCAGCGAGTCGAAGCGCGGGCCGGTGCGGTATCCGGCGTAGCCGAAGGTGTCCGTGCGCACCCCGGCGCCCGAGGGCGCCTCGAACGCTGCGAGCACGCCGCCGGCAGGCACGGCGCTACCGTCGGCGGACATGGTCTCCATGTTCACGCGCGCCTGGATGGCATAGCCGCGCGGGGCCGGCACGGCCTCCTGCGTCAGCCCGAGGCCCGCGAGCGAGGCGCCTCCGGCGATCTGCAGTTGCAGCCCCACCAGGTCGAGGCCGGTTACCTCTTCCGTAACGGTGTGCTCCACCTGCAGGCGCGGATTGGCCTCGATGAACGCGAACGGCGAATCGTCGCGCAGGTCGCGCGAGTCGACGAGGAACTCGAAGGTGCCGAGGTTCAGGTAGCCCGCGGCTGCGGCCATGGTGACCGCCGCGTTGGTGATGCGCTTGCGCAGGCCCTCGGGCAGTCCGGGGCTCGGTGCGATCTCTACGATCTTCTGGTGCCGCCGCTGGATGGAGCAGTCGCGCTCGCCCAGGTGCACCACCGCACCCGTGCCGTCGCCCACGATCTGCACCTCGATGTGTCGAGGCGCCTCGACGAGCCGTTCGAGGTAGACGTCGCCATTGCCGAAGGCGGCCTGAGCCTCCGCCGAGGCGCGTGCGAGGGCGTCCTCCAGCGTGGCGGGGTCGCGCACCACACGCATGCCACGCCCGCCTCCGCCGGCCACCGCCTTCACGATCACCGGCGCGCCGTCCTGGGACGCGACGAACGCGCGTGCCTCCTCGATGGACGTGGGAGCCGTGGTGCCCGGCAGCACTGGCACGCCCTCGCGCTCCGCGAGGCTGCGCGCGCTCACCTTGTCGCCGAACAACTCCAGGTGCTCCGGCCGCGGGCCGACGAAGACCAGGCCCGCCTCCGCGCACCGCCGCGCGAACGCCGCGTTCTCCGCGAGGAACCCGTACCCCGGGTGCACGGCATCGCATCCCGACTCGCGGGCCGCCTCGATGACACGCTCGCCGTCGAGGTAAGCGGGGACGCCTGTCCCCGGCAGCGCCCGCGCATCGTCGGCGGCACGGATGTGGAGCGAGGCGGCGTCGTCCTCGGAGTACACGGCGACCGTGGCGATGTCTCGCTCCGCCGCCGCGCGTGCGATGCGGATGGCGATCTCGCCTCGGTTGGCGATCAGCAGCCGGCGGATCGTCATCGTTCGTGCCCCCCTCGAGCGTTCCTCAATGGATCACCCCCTCCACGACCAGGCGAAGGTACTCGTCCTCGGACAGTCCCAGCAGGCCGCGGAACACCTCTTCGTTGTGCTCGCCCATGCGAGGCGACGCCCGCAGTGGAGGGGCGGCGCCGTCCAAGCGGATCGGCTGCCGGTGGGTCAGGAAGGTCGTGCCGTCCTCGCCGTCACCGTCGCGCGTGACCGGCTCCAGGTGCTGGTGCGGGAGGTGCGGATCGCGCGTCACCATGTCCTCCAGGTCCTCCACCACGCCCGCGTGGACCCCCGCCGCCTGGAGCGCGCGCACCACATCCCACGCATCCCGCCCGCGCGTCCAGTCCGCGACCACCCCGTCCAGCGCGTCCAGGTGCTCCAGTCGCGCGGCCGTCGAGGCGTACCGAGCGTCCTCGGCGAGAGCGGGCTGGCCCATCACCTCGCAGAGCGCGCGCCACTCCTGATCGTCGTGAACGGAGATGACGCACCAGCGGTCGTCTCCCGCGCAGGGGTAGGCGCCGTGCGGTGCGCGGTCCTCGGCCCGGTTACCCCTCGGTGAGGCGACGCGGCCGTTCGCGGTGTAGTCCATGATCGCCGGCCCCAGCAGCGCCACGGCGGACTCCATCTGAGCGAGGTCGATGAACTGCCCCTCGCCCGTGCGCTCGCGATGGTAGAGCGCGGCCATCAGCGCGCTCACCGCGAAGTAGGGCGCCGTGAAGTCCGAGTACAGCGGCCCAATGCCGACCGGCGGGCGACCGGGAAAGCCCATGTTCGTCCTCATGCCGGCATAGCCGATGACGCCGTTGCCGTAGGAGCCGTAGCGCACGTACGGCCCGGTCGTGCCCATGACCGGCATGGTCAGCATGATGATGTCCGGCTTCACCTCGCACAGGTCGCGGTAGCCCAGGCCCCAGCGGTCCATGCGGTCCCCAGTGAAGTTGTTGGTCACGATGTCTGAGCGCCGAACGATCTCCTTCGCGAGGTCGATGCCTTGCGGCGTGTTCAGGTCCAGCGTCACGGACCGCTTGTTGGTGTTCGTGTCGTTGAACACGCCGTTGGTGTCGATGCTGCCCGGCCCGGGCGGCTGCACGCCCGTGGTGCGGATGTTCTCCACCTTTGAGTACGACTCGATCTTGATCACGTCCGCGCCGAAGTCCGCGAGGATGCGAGTGGAAGCCGGCCCCGCGATCAGCCAGCAGAAGTCCGCGACGCGCACGCCCTCCAGCGGCAACCCGCTCACAGCGCCCCCGCCTCTACCAGCGCTCGCACGCCAGCATCGTCGAGGTCGAGCCACTCCCGGCACACCTCGGCGTTGTGCTCGCCGAGGGCCGGCGCGCAGCGCGTGACGCCCGCAGGCGTCGCGGAGAAGTGGTACGGCGCGCCGGGCACCTCGAACGACCGCCCCAGCGAGGGGTGGTCGAGCGGCACGAAGAAGTCGCGTGACCGCAGCTGCTCGTCGCGCAGCAGGTCGGCCACGTCGTTGACCGGCATCACCAGCAGGCGGCGTCGCTGGCCCTCGTGGAACACGACCTCGCGAGGCAGCCGCTCCACCAGCCGGCCGATCGCCTGTCCGACCGCGGCTGCGTTCGCCATGCGGTGAGCGGGGTTGAACCAGTCCTCGCCGTTGACCTGGTGCGGCACGCCGAACTCGTCCAGCCAGTCGACAAAGTTCCCCCATACCGGCCCCGCCTCGACGGGGATGGTGAAGGATATCCACTTGCCGTCCGCGCATGGAAAGAGGTTCCGGATGCCCGAACCGGACAGCCCCGAGCGCCGGGGTACGCGGCCGTGCCAGGCGTAGATGTTCGCGTTCGCCGTCTGCACCGTGGACATCGACACCGCCTCCTGCATCGAGACGTCCACGCGCCGACCTCGATGCTCCGGGTCGCGCTCGCGGCCCGCGAGGGCGACCAGCGCGCCGGATGCGGCAGCCAGCGAGGCGGCGTGGTAGCCCTGCTCCGCCCCCGGGGCGAGCGGTGGGTCCTCCGGCAGCCCGTTGAGGTACATCAGCCCACCCATGGCCACACCGATCAGGTCGTCCGCGCGCCAGTCGCGCATCTCCCCTTCCGGCCCGAACGGCGTGATGGCCACCCAGATCAGCGAGGGGTTGAGCGACGAGAGTTCTTCGAACCCGAGCCCCTCCGCGTCGAGCACGGCGGGCGAATCGGCCAGCAACGCGATGTCCGCCACAGCGATGAGCCGAGCGAAGAGGTCACGGCCCTCGGGACGCCCGCGGTCGAGCGTGATGGCGCGTTTCCCCGCGTTGAAGTGCAGGTGGTAGAGGCTGACCCCCGCAGGCTCGGGATCCGGAGCGCCCTCGGACGGCTCGTCTTCGAGGAATGGCGGCCGGCGCCGTACGGGGCTCCCCGCCGGCGGCTCCACGCGCACCACGTCCGCCCCCAACTCGGCGAGGACGCGCCCTGCGAAGAGCCCGGCCTCCCCGGCCAGGTCCAGCACTCGCACCCCACGCAGCGGCCCCACCATGCGCGCCACCAGCCCCCTCGCCGACGCCGCGCCATCCTACGCGCCCCGGCAACGGACGTGGCCACCTCGCTGCCCGGGCACGCGTCGATGCGGCGTGCGTGACGCGCGGGAGAGCCTGCGCGTATGATGGAGGCCCCGAGCGGGGGTAGCTCAGCTGGCAGAGCATTTGCTTCCCAAGCAAAGGGTCGCGGGTTCGAATCCCGTCCCCCGCTCCA
>CAYTRA010000072.1:0-9599 GCA_964439675.1 uncultured Dehalococcoidaceae bacterium | reverse complement strand
ATCAGCCGGGACACCGTGGAGCAGGCGGCCCAGCACAAGACGATCCTCTATGACCGCGAGGGCGACGCCCACTTCGACACGATCTCCGCATTCATCAAGAGCGTACGGGGCTCAGACGCGGACGCCGCCCTCTACTGGCTCGCGCGGATGCTGGAGGCGGGGGAGGATCCCCTGTTCGTCGCGCGGCGCATCGTGATCCTGGCGTCGGAGGACATCGGCCTGGCGGATCCCCACGCGCTGACGCTGGCCATGGCGTGCCAGCAGGCGGTGCACTTCCTCGGCATGCCGGAGGCGCGCATCCCGCTGGCGGAGGCGACGGTGTACCTGGCGCGGGCGCCGAAGTCGAACAGCGCCTACGCCGCGTACGGCCGAGCGCTGGAGGACGCCCAGGCGACGAGGAACGACCCCGTGCCGCTGCATCTGCGCAACGCCGCTACCGGCCTCATGCGCCAGTTCGGCTACGGCCAGGGCTATCAGTACGCCCATGACTACGAGGGCCATGTCCCGCCGGACCAGACGCACCGTCCGCCCTCGGTCGAGGGCAACGTCTACTACGAGCCCGGCTCGCTGGGCCACGAGGCACGCGAGGACTGAGGAAGGTTCGAGCGGAGACGCGAAGGGGGCGCGCCACTGGCGCGCCCCCCTGCGTTGTCGTCGGCGAGTCGTGGGCTACTCGACGGTGAAGGGGACGTGCATGCCGCCGGCGTAGTGGCCGGCCACGTTGCAGATCAGGACGTACGAACCGGCCTCCAGGTCGGCCGCGACCGACTCGGTGTCGCCGGGGTTCAGGTCGCCCGAGGCAACGACCACCTCGACAGCGCCTTCGTCGACGCCGGTGCCGCTGGTGGGCAGGTCACCGTCGCCGAGGTCAGACTTGATGACCTTGAACTCGTGGGGGAGGGCGCCGCCGTTCTCCACCTCGAAGGTCACGGAGCCGGCAGCGGTGCTCTCGGCGGACAGCTGGATGCCGAACTCTTCGGGCTGGCCCAGCGTGACGTCGACGGAGCCCGCGGCGGCTGCCTGGGTCTCGGTCGCCTCGGCGTCACCAGTGTCGTTGCCGCCGTCGTCGTCACCGCCGCCGCAGGCGACGAGGGCGAACATGGCGAAGGCGCCAGCGAACAGGGTGAGGAATCGCTTGTTGAAACGGACACGGAACATGTGCACATTCCCTCCAGGGCAAACTGTGAAAGATTGCACAATCAACATAGGCCGAGGTCTGACTACGAAATAGGGCCGAGGTCGCACGCCTATGCCGCGCGTAAACCCGCGCCGGAACCGCGCCGAACCGCGGCGGAGCGACGGGCGCGAGAAGATGTTGTGCCGCCTCGTACCATCCGCATGCCGCACGCACTCGCAACGTGGAGGATGGCGCCATGGGCATGAGCAACCGCACACCGACGACAGCCGAGGAGTTCGAGGCGTACCGAACCCGCCTCAACAACTGGGGCCGCTGGGGCGCGGATGACCAGCTCGGCACGCTGAACCACATCACGCCGGAGGCGCGGCGAGAGGCGAGCGCCCTCGTGCGGGAGGGGCGTAGCGTCTCCTGCGCGAACCCAATCGCGACGGCGGCCGTGGTGCCGGACGAGAGCCGCAACCGGCAGCCGGCGGACCACCGCATGAGCGTCAGCCCCGTGTCCTCCGGCGACTACATCGGCCTGTCCTACCACGGCTTCGTGAACACCCACATCGATGCGCTGTGCCACATCTTCACGGGGCCGCAGGGCCGCCTCTACAACGACCGCTCCTGCGACCTGGTGAAGGAGTCCGGCGCGGAGGCGAACTCCGTGGACCACTGGAAGGACGGCATCGTCACCCGCGGCGTCCTGTACGACATCCCGCGCCTCCGAGGGCAGGCACACGTCCAGCACGACGAGCCGGTGCAGGGCTGGGACCTGGAGGACTGGGCGCAGCAGGTGGGCGTGACGCCTCGCGCGGGGGACGCCGTGCTGATCCGCTCCGGCGCCGGACCGTTCTGGGAGGCCAACCCGGGCTTCGAGATGCAGTTCCCGCCGCTGAATACGCCGGGCGTCGGCGTGTCCTGCCTCGAGTACCTCTACGACACCGACGCATCGCTGCTGGGGTGGGACCTCCAGGAGGCCGGCGGGCAGCCGGACTACGGGGAGCGCATCCCCGTCCATGCCATCGCCATCCCGCACATGGGCATGCCGCTGCTGGACAACGCCAACTTCGAGCGCCTCGCCGAGGTGTGCGCGGAGACAGGGCGGTACGAGTTCCTGCTGGTGGTTGCGCCGCTGGTGGTGATCGGCGGCACGGGGTCCCCGGTGAACCCGATCGCCACCTTCTGAGGCGGTGGCTACCGCACACGCGACGCCTCGACGTCCGGGAGCCGTCCGAGGGCTGACGCCGCGCGGTACAGCGCCAGCCACCGGTCGAACGAGGTCGCCGAGGGCGGCGCATCGAGGTCGAGGCGCAGATCGCGCCGGAGCCGGTCGGTCTGCGCCCGCGTGAAGACGCGGCCCAGCACCTGGCCCGTCGAGCGCCCTCGACCGAAGGTGGCGGCCAGGAAGCGCTCGTAGGCCGCGCGTTCGCGGTCGAGCAGCAGCGGCGGGCGGCGGCGGGCGAGCCAGAGCAGCGCGCTGTCCACCGACGGTGGCGGGTCGAAGTCGGTGCGCTGGAGGGCGCGCGTCACCTCGGCGTGCCACCACGGCTTCAGGGTGAGTGACGGGAGCGACTCTCCGCCCCACGGGTGCCCGGCGAAGCGTTCCGCTGCCTCGCGCTGCACGACCAGGTGCGCGTCCGCCGCGTCCGAGGCCAGCACGTGGCGCACGGCGTCTGCCGTGATGTTGTACGGCAGGTTCGCCACCACGCGAGCGCCGGCGGGGATCGCGAACGCGAGGAAGTCGCCGCGCACCACCTCGATGCGGGTGTCGCCTCGGAAGCGCGCCTCCGCCGCGTCGGCGAGGGCGGGGTCGAGTTCGACCGCGATGACGCGCCCCGCGCGCCGCGCGAGGTGCTCCGTGAGGACGCCTCGACCCGGCCCGACCTCGACGACGAGGTCGGACGGGGAGAGTCCCATCCAGTCGGTCAGGCTGCCGGCGAGTGCTCTGCTACGAAGGAAGTGCTGTGAGAACTCGGGCCGCCGCTGTCGACCGGCCCCGGACACGAAGCATACAAACGCTCATGAGAAGCGCCCCTCTGCACTCTGCGATGGCGCAACGATACCGCAATCTGTGACGCATGTGCATGCGTGATAGATTCCCGCCTCGGGGGGAATCGTGGAGTTCGCTCGCACCGTAGACCGTCCGCTTGCCGGCATCCGCGTCCTCTCCATGGAGCAGGCGGCCGCGCTCCCCTTCGCAACGCGCCACCTGGCGGACCTGGGCGCCGAGGTCATCCGCGTCGAGTCCCACACCCGCGCCCGACCCTCCTCGATGAGCGAGGCGGACCTCCTCCGCAACAAGTCACGCCTCGGCATCGACCTCGCCGCGGAGGGTGGCCCGGACCTGTTCCGCCGCGTGGCGGCGAACGTGGACGTGGTCGCCCACAACTTCACCCCGCGCGTCATGCGCAAGTACGGCATCGACTTCGAGGCGATTCGAGGCGTGAACCCGGACGTGGTGTACGTCTCGATCACCGGGTTCGGTACGACCGGTCCGTGGGGCGAGCGTCCGCTGTTCGGTCCCGGCGCGGAGGCGGTGTCCGGCCACAACCTGATGATCGGCGAGGCGGACGACTGGCCCTCGCGGCCGGGCACGATCGTCTACGCGGACAACAACACCGGCCTCAATGCCGCCTTCGCGGTGCTCGCCGCGCTCGACCACCGCGACGCCACGGGCGAGGCGGTACACATCGACCTCTCGCTCTACGAGGCGGCGATCGCGCACCTCGGCGTGCCGGTCACGGAGCGCTCCTTCGGAGCGCCGCTGCCCACGCGCGTCGGCAACGGAGACACGCGCTACCGCGTGCACGGCGTCTTCGCTGCGAGGGGCCACGACCGCCACGTCGCTATCGCCGCTCGCGAGGAGGACCTACCAGCCGTCGGGCGTGTCCTCGGAGTGACGCCGTCGGACGAGGCCGCCGTCCGCGCAGGCATCGCCGAGCGAGACGCCGAGGAGGTGGCCGCCGCGCTGCAGGCCGCCGGCGTGGCCGCGAGCGCCGTCGAGGACGCCTCGGACGTGGCGCGGGACGAGCACCTGTGGGCGCGCGGGTTCTTCGGCGTGCTGCCGGACGGCGGCGCACACGGCGGCCCCGCGTTCGGTGGCGGCTCGGACGTGACGATGACCCCGCCGCACCGCCTGGGTGAGGACAACCGGGACATCCTCACGCGCATCGCCGGCCTCACACCCGACGAGGTGGAGGCCGCGCGCGCTTCGGGCGCTCTCGGCGAGGGGCCACCCGGTCTCGAGCGCCCTCGCGCGGTGGACTACGACGTGCGCATCGACCGCGGCGAACTGTCCCGCGTCGACGAGGTGCACGACGGCTGGCGCGGGCTCGCATGATGGTCGCCGCCGAGCCGATCGCTGCCCTCCTGGAGGTACTCCGCGAGCGCCTCGACGCCCCGGTGACCTACGCCGAACCTCCGGCGCGCATGCAGGGCGGCCGCGACACGCTGGTGTTCGCGTTGCGCTTGCAGGGCGCCACGGGCGACCTCGAGCGGCCACTCGTGGCGCGGGTGTTCCGGCCCGGCGAGGAGCGCCGCGCGACGTTCGAGGCCACCCTGCACCGGTTGCTGCACGACGCTGGTCTCTCGGTGCCGGGCATCCTGGTGGACGGGGTGGTGGACGGCCGGCCGTTCGTGCTGATGGAGCGCGTGCCGGGACGGGTGGCGGGCGCCCTCATCCTCCCGCCCTCCGCCATCACCTTCCGCATCCCGCGCCTGATGGCCGAAGCCTCGGCTGCCCTCCACGGTGTAAACGCCGCCCCGATCGCCGAGGCGATCGAGCCTGTCGCTGTGCGTGCGCTGCACCCCATGGACGAGATGCATCGACGGGTGGCGCGCCTCGATGCAGCGGGCGACCGCCGATTCGGCGAGATCGCCGCCTGGCTCGACGCGAACGCGCCGGCTCGCGTGGATGAGGTCGTCTGCCACGGCGACTTCCATCCGTGGAACGTGCTCATCGAGGCGGGAGCCGTCTCCGGGGTCATCGACTGGGCCAACTTCCACGTCGCGCCGGCGGGGTACGACCTCGCTCGTTCGCTCGTGATCCTCACGGAGGCGCCGGTCGCGATCCCGCTCCTGGTACGTCCCGTCGCCCGCGCCATCCGCCGACGGATCGCCCGCTCCTACCTGGCGCACTACCGTCGCCTGCGTCCCGTGGACGGCGCCTCCTTCGACTACTGGCTGGCGTTCGCCGCCACGGCGATGCTCGTGGAGGGTGCGCTCGCGGCCGTCGAGGGGCGTCCCCACCTCTGGCGAGAGCCGGCCAACGCGGCGCGCCTCTGCCGCCGCATCGAGCAGGCGGCCAGCCTCGATGCCTCCGCGCTGCGAGGTGCCGCGTGACGCGCCGCTCGCGCGCCCTGGACGTCGCCTCCGGCGTCGGTGCGGCGTACGCCTCGCGGCTGCTGGCGGAGGTGGGCTGGGACGTGGTGAAGGTGGAGCCGCCCGGCGGAGACCCGCTGCGCGACGAGGTCTCGCGCTGGGGCCGCGGACGCGGCGGCGCGTTCGCCTACGCGAACTACGGCAAGCGCGGCGTCCTCGCTGACGAGGCCGGCATCGAGGCGTTGGCGCGCGCCTCGGACGTGGTCATCGGCGACTTCTCTCCGGCCGGGTGTGCCGCCTCGGGTGTACCGGCGGGCATGTTCGCCTCGCTCTCGCCGAGGCTAGCCGTGGTGTCCGTGTCGCCGTTCGGACTGACGGGACCGAAGGCGAACTGGGCCTCCAGCGACATGATCGTGCAGGCCGCGAGCGGCCTGATGTTCCTGACTGGCGAGTACGACCAGGCGCCGCAACAACTCCCGCCCTACGCCGCCGCCATCACCGGCGGCATCGCGGGCGCCACGGCAGCCCTCGCGGCCGCACGCAGCGCACGAGGGGACGCGCCCGGCGAGCGCTCGGTGCGTCGGGTGGACGTGTCGATGGTGGAGGCGATGGCGTCGCACTCCTACACGCAGACCAGCCAGTACGTGTACCGGGGCGAGGTGCCTCGACGAGAGCAGCGCGAGAAGCAGGCGCTGCGCATGGTGCCGGCCAGCGACGGCTTCGTGTACTGCGCCCCCGGCGCCGTCGCGAACGTGGACATGCGAGGTGTCGCGGAACTCCTCGGTGAGCCGCGGCTGACGGAGGAGCGCTTCCAGACGGCGGAAGGGCGGATGCGCCACTACCAGGAGTACGTGGACCTGTTCGTGCCGCCGTTCCGGGCGAAGACGGCACAGGAGTGGTTCGAGGAGGCGGAGCGCCTCCACCTCACCTTCGCGCTGGTCCAGACCGTGGATGACCTGTTCCAGTGCCCGCAACTTGACGCGCGTAAGATGCTGCGGCAAGTTCCAGGGCCAGACGGACAACCGGTTGTGATGCCGGGCCGTCCGTTCCGCCTGGAGGGCGGCCCCCCCGCCGCGAACCGCCCGTGGCCGGAGGATCCCGGCGAGGACACGGACGAGGTCTTCCGAGAGTGGCTCGCGGGCGCGCCCGCGGAGCCGGAGGGGTAGAGGGCACCATGACCGCCTCGCCACGTCGCGCCGAACTGCGGCTCACCGCCACGCTGGACACGCCGGACGACCGCAACGCCATCGGCAACGAGATCCACTCCACGGACGGTGCGAAGGACTACGGCTACCGCGCCGCGCTGGTGGGTGGCGCCACGGTCTTCGGGTGGGCCACGCCGGCGATCCTCGAGGCCCTCGGCAAGGGCTGGGTGGTGCGCGGCTGGGCGGAGGCGGCCTTCCGCCGGCCGACCTATCCGGGTGAGGAACTGACGATCACGGTTGAGCCCGCCCACAGCCTGGCGGGCGCCTGGGAGTTGCACATCACCGGCCCGGACGGCCACGACCGCGTCTCCGGCGCGGTCGGCCTCGGCGATGCGCCGTGGCTCGACCGCCTCGACCCGCCGCCGTTCCGCGCGGCGGACGCGCCGCTGGCGGAGATCCCGCACCTCACGATGGACATCGCGCCCGTCGGGCAGGAGATCCGCGCCCTCGGTGGTGCGTTCTCGGAGGAGGAGGCGCGGGCGTACGCTCGCGACCGTGAGCGCGCGACGGAGCGCATGTTCGTGGGGGAGCGGCCGCTGCTGCACCCGGGCTACGTGGCGATGCGCCCGATCCGGGTGCTGCACCACTCCTACAACTACGGCCCCGCGATCCACGCCAAGAGCCAGATCCAGTTCCTGCGCCCCGCCCACGCCGGCGGCGAACTGGTGACGACGGCGAAGTTCATCGAGGCGTACGAGCGCAAGGGCCACCACTACGCCGTCATCGACTGCTCCACCTTCGACGCCGACGGCAACGAGGTGGTCCGCCAGCGCCACACGAACATCTTCGGCGTCGCGAAGCGGGGTAGTGCTGAGGACGGCAACGGGGAGCACGGCCGGCAGTGACACGAGCACTCTCCGGCGTCCGGGTCATCGACATCTCGCACAGCCCGGCGGGGGCGTGGACCTCGCGCCTGCTCGCGGACGCGGGCGCCGACGTGATCATGGTGGAGTCGCCGGACGGCCACCCGATCCGCCGCCTGGCCCCGTTCACTGACGACGGCCAGAGCATCCCCGCGCTCAACTTCCTCGCGAACAAGCGCGCCATCTCGCTCGACCTCGATGTGCCGCGATCGCGGCGCTACGCGGTGGACCTCATGAAGCGCGCGGACATCGTGGTCTCCTCGCACACCCCGAGCCGCCTCGACGGCTGGGGGCTGACGTACCAGTCGTTGGCGCGCCCCTCGCTGATCATGTGTCACGTCACGCCGCACGGGATGACCGGCCCGCTCGCCGAGGTGCCGGGTAATGACCTGACCGACGCCGCCCGCTCCGGGTGGGCCTCCATCAACGGCACGGCCGACCGGGAGCCGCTGAAGCCCTCGGGGTTCGGGTCGTCGTACTGCGCGGGCATCGCCGCGTACGCCGCCACGGTCGCCGCGCTTCGATGGCGCGACCAGCACAAGGGCGCCGATGGCCAGGGCGAGGGGCAGGAGGTGGACATCGCGGAGGTGGAGGTGATGGCTGCCACGTTCGCGCCCGCCGTCCTCGGCTCGCAGTATCGAGGCGCAGCGACCGGCCGGCGCGACCCCGTCGCGGACGGCCTCGGCGGGCCGGTGGAGGTGGCGGACGGCTACTTCGCCCTCACCCTGAGCCGCGCGCACTTCTGGCGGGATGCGATGAACGTCCTCGGCCTGCACGACCTCGCGGAGGACGAGCGCTACGGCGCGTCCTGGTACCGGCAGCAGCACAAGGACGACTATACCGCTCGCGTGCTGGAGGCGATGCGGGGCTGGAAGAAGATGGACCTCTTCGAGGAACTCGCGGTGCGCCGCGTGGTCGCCGGCCCGGCGATGACCATGGAGGAACTCCAGGCGACTGACCATCTGAGCGCGCGCGGCTTCTGGAGGCGACCCGCCAACCAGCAAGACGGCCCCGACTACCCCGGCCCCGCGTACAAGATGACGGCGACACCTCAGACGTTGGAGCGCCGCATGCCGCGGCCGGGTGAGCAGACGCTGGACGTGCTGCGCACGGTCCTCGATATGTCGGACGGGCACCTGCTGACGCTCGTCGAGCAGGGCACCATCGGCCATCGGTACGAGGAGGACCGGGCGTGACGGGACCCCTCGATGGCACGCGCGGGATCGTGCTCACGCAGGCGTGGGCGGGCTCGTACTGCACGAGCCTGCTCGGGATGCTGGGCGCGGACGTGGTGCAGGTGGAAGTGCGCAAGCGGCCGGACTCGTGGCGCGGCGACTATGCGGCGCCCCTGGCGCCGATGGTTCGCGACCTCCCCACAGCCGAGCACCCGTGGAACTGCAACCCGCTCTACAACTCGGTGAACCTCGGCAAGCGCTGCATCACGCTCGACCTCGCCACGGAGGAGGGCATGACGATCTTCAAGCGCCTGCTGCCGTTCGCCGACTTCTGCGCTGAAAACTTCTCGCCGCGCGTCCTCGGGAACTTTGGCATCGCCTATGAGCAGATGCGCGAGATCAAGCCGGACATCGTCCTCGCGAGCCTCTCCGCGTACGGGCATAGCGGCCCGTGGACGAACATCCCCGGCATCGGCGGGACCATCGAACCGTCCTCCGGGATGTCCGGCATGCTGGGATACGAGGGCGGCCCGCCCCTCAACTCAGGCCAGATGTTCCCGGACGCGATCGCTGCTCTCAACGGCTGCGCCGCCATCATCACCGCGCTCCGCCATCGCGACCTCACGGGGCAGGGGCAGTACATCGACCTCTCGATGATGGAGTCGAGCCTATCCTCGATCGGTGACGTGTACCTCGAGTACGCCATGACCGGCCGACAGCGCCCTCGGATGGGCAACCACCACCCCTCGTTCGCCCCGCACTCGATCTACCGGACGAGCGGTGAGGACCGATGGGTTGCGATCGCTTGCGAGGACGAAGCGCAGTGGGCCGCGCTCGCCGAATGCGCCGGACAGGGCTGGGCCGAGGACGAGCGGTTCGCCTCGATGGCGTCGCGCAAGACGCACGAAACCGA
>CAYTRA010000071.1:0-9616 GCA_964439675.1 uncultured Dehalococcoidaceae bacterium | reverse complement strand
GGTGTGCTCGGCCTCGTGGGGTGGGTGGGCCGTGCGAAGCGCGGCGTCCCAGCGAGTGAGCACGTCGTCGTCCCGGACGTCCTCTAGCAGGCCCGCGCGGTGCGCCTCGGAGGGGGAGTAGCGGCCGAAGGCGAGCGACGCGAGGGTGTCCGGCGTGAGTCGCAGGTCCGCGTGTTGGCCCTCGATGCGGCGGGCCTCGCCACCCTCCGGGCCGGTCGCGAGCGACCAGCGGCCGTTGTTCCACTCGCAGACGGAGTCGACGAGGTCGAAGGTGAGTTCGGTGGCGACGGGGTAGGGGCGCAGGGCCAGGGCGTCGTCCACGTTCACCAGGCGCGCCATGATGCCGTCTCGCACCCGGCGGTTCAGCATCCTAGGTTCCACCAGCATGTTCACCAACGGGTCGTCCACGGGGGCGTTGTCCCAGCGGATCTGCGCCACGTTGTCGTAGCCGCCGACCACCCGCCAGAGCGCCTGGACCGCCTGCGGCGTAATCGCCATCAGATCCGTGATCCGGAGGTACTGGCCGGCGCCTACCGAGGTGCGCTCGAAGCCCTCGCCGTGGTGGTAGACGACATAACCCATTGGCTCGCCGTCCTCCTCGTAGGCGAGGATCACCTGGCGGTGGCCCTTCGGGGGAGCGGAGAGCGGGCCCGCGTCCCACATCGCCCGGCCGCGGTGGACCAGGCCGTTGCGGCCCTCCCGGTAGCGGCGGTAGACGTCCACCAGCAGGCCGAACTCCGTCTCCAGGTCCACCTCGCGGACGGTGCCGCGCACCTCGAGGGGGTGGTGGAACTGCACCTGCGCCGGCTCGATGGCGTAGGAGGTGCGCTGGGTGATGCTGCCGTAGCCGTAGCGCTGGTAGATGGCCATCCACGCCGGGTGCAGCGCCGCGATGGCGACGTGCCGGCGCTCGTGGATCAGCTCGAAGTGCTTGCGCACGGCGGCGCGCAGGTACCCGTGACGTCGGTGTGCGGGGTGGGTGGAGACCCAGGTGACGCCGTCGACCGGCACGGCGGGGCCGTTGAAGCGCAGTTGCAGCGGCCACCAGCCGTATGTCGTCGCCACCTGGCCATCCACGAAGGCGCACATGGTCCATTCCGGCGACAGCCCCGTGAAGACGGACTGGTCGCTGCCCAACTGCCGTGAGGCCTCACGAGCGACGGCGGGCATCTCCTCGGCGGTGGCGGGGCGGACCTCGACGTTCGGGCTGGCGTTGGGCATGGGTGCCTCTTCCATGACGGCGGTGATGGACGGCCGTGATGATAGACCCACGTCCGAGGCCTGACGAAATCGAGGCGTTCCGACCGCTCGGCTTCGGGCGATCGTTTGCCCGTGGGCCGATACAACGTGCATACTCGCGCCCAACTTCACGAACGTGGTCAAGCGCCCCCGAATCCCCACGGAGGATGCCAGTGCGACCGATTGCCGACGTGGCGGGCTCCCTGGGCCTGTCCTGGGACGACCTGGAGCCGTACGGACGCGACAAGGCCAAGGTGCCGCTGGAGCGCTTCCCCCAGACCGACAACCCCGCCCGCCTGGTGGTGGTCACCGCCATCACCCCCACGCCGGCCGGCGAGGGCAAGACGACCACCTCCCTCGGGCTCACGGACGGCCTCAACGCCATCGGGCGACGGGCCGTGGCGGCGATCCGGCAGCCCTCGCTGGGGCCGCTGTTCGGGCGCAAGGGCGGCGGCACGGGCGGCGGGAGGGCCACCGCGGAGCCGGCAGTGGACATCAACCTGCACTTCACGGGTGACTTCCACGCCATCGAGTCCGCGCACAACTTCCTCGCGGCGATGACGGACAACGCCGTCCGCGAGGGCATGGTGCGCGGCTTCACCCCGGAGAACGTCACCTGGCGCCGCGTGACAGACGCCGAGGACCGCGCGCTGCGGCGAGTGGTGACGGGCATCGGCGGGCGGGTGGACGGCCCCCTGCGCGAGACGGGCTACGACATCTCCGCCGCGTCCGAGATCATGGCGATCATCGCCCTGGCCCGCGACCAGGACGACCTGCGCGAACGCCTGGGCAACATCGTGGTGGGCTGGACCGAGTCCGGCGATCCCGTGCGCGCCGCCGAGGTGCGCGCCGTCGGCTCGATGATGGTGCTGCTGAAGGACGCTTTGAAGCCCAACCTGGTGCAGACGCAGGAGGGGAACCCCGTCGTGGTGCACGCGGGGCCGTTCGGCAACATTGCCCACGGGTGCTCCTCGATCGTCGCGGACCGCCTCGCGACGTCGGCAGCGGAGTTCGTGGTGACGGAGGCCGGGTTCGGCGCCGACCTGGGCTTCCAGAAGTTCATGGACATCAAGGTGCGTCAGGGTGGCGTGCACCCCTCGGCAGCAGTCATCGTCGCGACCGTGCGAGGGCTGAAGTGGCACGGCGGCGTCGAGATGAAGGACATGGCCACGCCCAACGTGAAGGCCGTGCACGACGGTAGCGCGAACCTGCGCCACGCCATCGCGATCACTCGACGCTACGGGCTGCCCTCGGTGGTGGCGATCAACCGTTTCCCGGACGACCACCCGGACGAGATCGCGGAACTGACGCGCGCAGCCATCGAGGCGGGCGCCCTCGCGTGCGTGGAGGCGAAGGGGTTCGCGGACGGCGGGGCGGGCATGACGGACCTCGCGCACGCCGTAGTGCAGGCGGCGGAGTCCGGCCAGGCCAAGGTCAACCTGCTCTACAACGACGAGGACCGCATCACGAAGAAGGTGGAGACCATCGCCGCCAACCTCTTCATGGCCGGGGACGTCTCCTGGGGCCCCATGACGCGTACGACGGCCAAGCGGTTCGAGGACAACGGCTGGGACTTCCCGATCTGCATCGCCAAGACGCACCTGTCGATCTCGGCCAACCCCCGCCTGCGAGGGGCGCCGGAGGGCCACACGTTCCCGGTGACGGAGTTCCGCGTGGCGGCGGGCGCGAAGCAGATCATCTGCCTCGCTGGCGACATCATGACGCTCCCCGGCCTCCCAAGTGATCCGAACGCGTTCGAGATTGACCTCACCCCTACGGGTGAAGTGGTGGGGCTGCTGTAAGGGGCGGCTGAGGCTGCCCCGCAGTTCCCGTCCGGCCTTCGGCCGGCTCCTTCGACGGGCTCAGGACGAGCGGGAACTGCTAGCCGCCTTGGCTGTCACGACTAACGCTACGGAACGGGAACTGCTCACCGGGGCCTGCGCGGAGCGCTCGTCGGTCGAGGGGATGGCGCACTGGCTCCATTCCCGTTCATCCTGAGCCCGTCGAAGGACGCGCGCGCAGCGCGTGCGGGAATGGAGCCTGCGGGCGACTCCTGAAGCCGCAGGCTCCCCGACCTAATACGGCGTCGCCTTCGTCACCCCTGACTCATGCAACTCATCGAGGTCACTCTCTCCGAGCCCGAGCAGGTCCGCGAGCACCTCGTTGGTGTGCTCGCCGAGGAGGGGGGCGCGGTCCTGCTCGACGAGGCCGTCCATGCGCAGGGGGTGGCGCATCAACTTGACCGTCCCGTTCACCGGGTGCTCGACCTCCTTGATGAAGCCGCGCGCCTGCAGGTGCTCGTCGGTGAACAGGTCCAGCGAGTCGAAGACGTAGGAGCAGGGGACGCCTGCGCTCGCGAGTGTCTTCATCACCTCGCGCTTGTCGTGCTGCGTCGTGTAGTCGCGGATGACCTCGCGGAGTTCGGCCAGGTGCTCGCCGCGAGCCTTTGGCGACTCGAAGCGGGGGTCGGAGAGCAGGTCGGGGCGGCCCATGGCGGTGCAGAGGGCGTCGAACATCCTCGTGGTGGCGGGGAAGATGAAGACCCAGTCGTTGGGGCCGCCACCCTTGCAGGGGTAGAGGCCGCCGCCCGCGCGTCCTCGCTCGTTGCCGTGGCGGCCGGCTGGGCCCTTGCCCCACTGCGCGAGGTCCAGCGTGCGCATGAACATGGTGACCGCCTCCTGCATGGAGAGTTCGATCACCTGCCCGCGTCCGGTGCGCTGCTGCTGCACGTACGCCCCGAGGATCCCGAGCGCCGCCTGCATCCCCGTCCCCGAGTCGCCCATGGTGGGGCCGACGATCGAGGGCGGGCCCTCCGGGTCGCCGGTCGCGGAGAAGGTGCCGGCGGCCGCCTGCGCCACCCAGTCGTAGACCTTGAAGTCCTTGTATGGCCCCGACAGTCCGAAGCCCTTGATGCGCGTGTAGATGAGGCGCGGGTTGAGCGCGCAGAGCACCTCTGGCGTCAGGTCCAGGGCTTCGATGACGCCCGGGCCGTAGTTCTCCACGAAGACATCGAAGTGCGGGACGAGGTCCAGGAAGACCTGGCGGCCACGCTCTGTCTTCAGGTTGAGGACGACCGAGCGCTTGTTGCCGCTGTAGTTCATGAAGTACTGCGGGTCGCCGGGGTGGCCGTCCAGCCCCTTGCCGGTGTAGCGACCGGGGTCGCCCGTGGGGCCCTCGATCTTCACGACGTCTGCGCCGAGCCACGCGAGGTACTGCGTGCAGGACGTACCCGCCTCGTACTGCGTCATGTCCAGGACGCGCATGCCGTCCAATGCCGCCATTGGGGGCCTCCGTCTCGCCGGGGAGACGCGAAGTCTACCGGACTTTCGTTACTCCTCGGTTGATCGTTCCTGCGATCTGAAGGTGTCCGGCGATCTCGGGGTGCGCCGCCTTCGTGGCTCCGCTACGCTCCCGGCGCCATTGGGCCGAGCGCGGGCGCGCTCGTGGGGGGCAGAGGAGCAACACGGTGGCGGACGTCATCAACATCGAGGACCGCGGGCACGTCCGGGTGATCCGGATGAACCGGCCGGAGAAGAAGAACGCGCTTTCGCTGGAACTGGCGTGGGGCGTGGTGAACGCGGTGGAAGACGCGGCCCACGAGGAGAACGTGTGGGTGGTGGGCATTACCGGCGTAGAGGACGCGTTCTGCTCTGGCCTGGACCTGACGCCAGACCCCCAGCCGCAGTCCTACACCCGCATGAACCCGCAGGACGAGTACCTGGACGAACTCGGCTGGGTGAGCCGCTTCCCCATGGTGCTGCGCCAGGCGTGCGACAAGCCAGTGGTGGCGGGCATCAACGGCGTCGCCGTCGGGGCGGGGTTGGGCCTCGCGATGGCGTGCGACATCAAGATCATGTCGAAGGGCGCGCGCCTCATTGCGGGGTACCCGCGCATCGGCGGGTCGCCGGACGGCGGGCTGTCGTGGACGCTCCTGCAGTCCATGGGCTACGAGCAGGCCCTGCGTTTCCTGCTGGAGAACCGCACCGTCGAGGCGGAGGAGGCGCATCGCCTCGGCATGGTGGGCGAGGTGGTGGAGGCGGACGCGTTCGAGGCGCGCTTCAACGAGTACCTGGACTCGCTCACGAACCTGTCGCCGATCACGGCTCGCCTGTCGAAGCGCGTCGTGCGCCGAGCCGCGCAACTCCCCGACATGGAGGGCCACTTCCGGTACGAGTTGCTGAGCATCGGCAAGGCGTTCGGGAGCGAGGACGGCAAGGAGGCGCGCCGCGCCTTCCTGGAGCGCCGCGCACCACAGTTCCAGGGCAAGTAGCGGGAAGGCGAGCCGCATGAAGATCGGCGTCACCACGTTCGGGTCGGGCGGCATCCTGGGGATGGCCCGGGAGGCCCACGAGGCGGAGGCGGCAGGCTTCGACCTGTTCGTCATCCCCAGCATCTACGGGCACGACCCGATCAGCGTCGCGACGGTCGCGGGCTTGCAGACGTCCTCGATCCGCATCATGACCGGCGTCGCGCCGATCTACCCGAAGCACCCCTCGGCGATGGCGTCCACAGCGATGAGTGCCGCCGCCGCGTCGGGAGGACGCTTCTCGCTCGGCATCGGGCTCTCGCACCAGGTGGTGGTGGAAGGCGTGTACGGCATGTCCTTCGAGCGCCCGGCAGCGCAGATGCGCGAGTACCTCGATGTCGTGCAACCGCTCCTCCGAGGCGAGGTGGTCGACCACAAGGGCGAGCACTACACGTACCGAGGCGCGCTGCGCGTCCGTGACCGCGAGGACGTCCCGGTGCTGATCGCGGCGATGGCCCCGGTGATGCTGCGCATGGCCGGCGAACGCACGGACGGCACGATGCTGTGGATGGCCGGGGCGAAGGCGATCCGCGACCACGTGGCGCCTCGCATCAACCGCGCCGCCGAGGCGGCGCAGCGGCAGCAGCCACAGATCGTCGCCATGCTCCCGGTGGCCCTCACGGACGACCCGCGCGGGGCGCGCGAGAAGGCGAACGAGCAGTTCGAGAACTACGGCCGCCTGCCGTCGTACCGCTCGATGCTCGACAAGGCTGGCGCCGAGACGCCCGGCGACGCGGCGCTCGTGGGTGACGAGGCGGCGCTGCGGGCCGCGCTCACGGAACTGAAGGAGTCCGGCGCCACGTCCTTCGCCGCGTGGTCGTTCGAGGACGGCACGGACTCCAAGGCGCGGACGCGGGAGTTCCTCGCCTCGCTCGCGCCAGAGTTCTAGCGTTACGCCGGCAGCCAGCCCTCCGCGACGGCGCCCTCGATAGCAGCGCCGAGGCGCATCAGGCCTACCTCGTGCGTCACGCGGCTTGCCTCGGACGGTTGGGGGCCGGCGGCGCCGATGGCGAAGACCGCCGTTGAGAGGACGAGCGAGACGGCGTAGTCGCGCCGGCACTCGTCGAGCCCATAGCCCTCGACGCCCCGCTCGGCGAGGGCGTCCACGTACCCCGCCAGCAGGCCGTCCCGCTCCGTCGCGAGGACGCCCGGGTCGAGGTCGAGCGCGAGGAAGTAGGCGACGTCGTATGTGCCGCGCGCCCGGCAGGCGAACTGCCAGTCGAACGCGACCACCTCGAGACCCTCGCCGCGTCCGTCGAAGAAGAGGTTGTCCAGGCGGTAGTCCCCGTGGCAGACCGTGACCGGCCCGGCGGAGATCTCCGCCAGCAGGTCCGGGTACGCCTCGACACCACGGTCGACGGCCGCGCGGGCGGCCTCCGGCATGCTGTCGCGGACGTACCCCCACGCGCGGGCGAATGCGCCCTGCACCGGGCGTGCGCGGTCCAGGCCGACCGTGGTGTACGGCAACCACGGATGCGGCTCCGGCTGGTGCTCCCACCACCGTGCGTGCAGCGCCGCCGCGGCGTCGAGGGCTGCGCGGGCCTCCTCGAGGGTGCATCCGGCGACCTGGCTGCCCTGGCGCAGCGCGCCGAGGTCTTCGAGTAGCAGCACGAAGTCGTCGTTCGGCGCGATCTCGGCGGCCAAGCACGCCGGCGTGCGCATCGGCGTGTCGGGCGCCAGTTCGAGGTAGAAGCGCACCTCTCGCTCGTACCAGCGCTGGTACTCCGCCACGCCGCGCGAGCGCGCGCTGGGCAACTTGGCGATCATCGAGGCCGGACCACCCTCGTCCTCGTATGTGACGTGGAGCCGCACCGTCTCGCCGTTGACGCCGGAACGATCCGTGATCGGCTCCACCCGCAGCGCTGCGACCGATGCGCCGAGGCGTGAGCCGACCCAGTCGGGCGTGATCTCCTCGAGGGTGGTGGGCAGTGCGTCGGACATGGCGCGGATCATACGCGCGCCCCTCGGCTGGTCGGGCCTAGAGGTACGGCTGCACGTACGCGGCCGTCGCGACGAGCGCCTCGTCCTGCCCGAACGCGCCGACCAGTTGCAGGCCGACGGGGAGGCCCTCGACGGCGCCGGCGGGGAGGTTGATCGCGGGCACGCCAGCGTGGCTCCACGGGACGTTCATGATCGGTCGCCCGGTGCTCCGCAGCCCCTTCGGAGCGGGCCCGGGAGCCGCGGGACACGCGAGGGCATCGAGGCCTTCCGCCTCCAGCAGCGCACCCACGCGCTCCCGGAGTTCCAGGCGGCTCGCGCGTCCTGCCTCGATCTCCGCGTCCGTGACGCGGCAGCCCTGGTCGTAGTAGTCGGCCTCGGTGCCGCTGTAGAGCGCGCCCCAGCGGGCGAAGCGCTCGCGGTGCTCGCGCGCGTACTCCCCCATCATCATGCGGGAGTGCCGGTCGCGGATCGTCTCGGCGTCCTCCATGAACGGGACGCGCTTCACCGTGACGCCGGAGGCGGCAAGCAAGGTCAGCGTCTCCTCGAAGGCCGCGCGGCCGTCCTCGTCGGCGAAGCCCAGGTACGGCCCGTCCGGCACCCCGAGCACCGGCGAGGTGGTGCGAGGCGGCGCGGGCGACCACCCATCGACGACCACCGAGGCGCCGAGGGTGATGCCCTCGATGTCCTGGGTGAAGATGCCGAGCGTGTCCACGGAGGGCGAGTGGTAGACCACGCCATCCACGGGGATGCGCCCGTACGAGGGCTTGAGGCCGATCACGCCGCAGAAGGCGGCCGGTCGGATGACGGAGCCGCCGGTCTGCGAGCCGACCGAGAGCAGCGTGTAGCCGGCTGCCACGCCGGCGGCGGAGCCGCTGCTGGAGCCACCGGGCGTATGGGTGGGATCGTGCGGGTTGGTCGTCGCCCCCGGCGCCGCTGAGGCGAACTCCGCCGTCACGGTCTTGCCGAGGACGACCGCTCCGGCCTCGCGCAGACGGGTGACCACGGACGCCTCGGACCAGTCGAACGCCTCGGGCGGGAGCGCGGAGCCGGCCTGCATCGGCAGGCCGTCCACGGCGATGATGTCCTTGATGCCCACCAGCACCCCGAAGAGCGGAGGGCGCCAGGCGGGATCGGGGTAGCGGGCCAGGAGCGCGGCAACCTCGGCGCGCACGCGTTCGGCACGTCCCGGCTCCGGGAGCAGGGCGCGCAGCGTGGGCTCCATGCGCTCCACGCGGTCCAGCACCTCGTGCACATAACCCTCGATGCCGAGCGCGCCGGAGCGCAGCGCCTCCGCGAGCGGGGCGAGGGGTGCGTGGGCCAGGGTGGAGTGCGCTCGTCGTGGCATGAGCGGCATCATACCCGCGCGGGCGGCTGGGGCCGCCCTCGGTGGCTACGCCGCCTCGGCGACCTCGCCCACGCGGTCGTATTCGCGGTAGAAGCCGTCCGCCAGGTAGTCCTCCAGCGCGTCGGGGGCCAGCGCGGGCGAGTAGAAGAAGCCCTGCACCAGGTCACAGCCAATGGCGCGCACCACGTCCAGTTGCTCCTGCGTCTCCACGCCCTCCGCCACCACGGTCATGCCGAGCGCATGCCCCAGAGCCACGACCGCCTCCACGATGGCGAAGTCGCTGCCGGAGGTCTCGATGCGCTGGATGAAGGAGCGGTCGACCTTCAGGGTGCGGATGGAGAAGTGCTGGAGGCGCCCCAGCCACGACTGCCCGATACCGAAGTCGTCGATGGCCGTCGTCACGCCGAGGTCGATGAGGCGGTCCAGGACGCCGGAGACGGAGTCCAGGTCCAGCAGGCCGGAGGTCTCCGTCAGTTCCACCTCCAGCGCCTCTGGTGGCAGACCGCTTGCCTCCAGGGCCGCGCGGATGCGCACGTCCAGGTCCGACACCAGGAATTGACGCGGCGACAGGTTCACCGCGATGCGCAGACCTCGATGCCCCGCGTCGTGCCAGGCCTTCGCCTGGGCGCAGGCCTCCTGCAGGACGTAGTCGCCCACCTCCACGATGAGGCCGGTCTCCTCCAGCAGCGGGACGAACTCGTCCGGGCGCACATGGCCCCGCTCCGGGTGCGTCCAGCGCAGGAGGGCCTCCAGCGCCTTCACCTCGCCTGACGCGGGGTCGACCT
>CAYTRA010000070.1:0-9740 GCA_964439675.1 uncultured Dehalococcoidaceae bacterium | reverse complement strand
CAGTGTAACACTCGGCTAGACGTAACCGACCCGAGTTCCTCCCGATCCGAGCGGGATCGGCGAGATCCGCAGGGGCGCCTCAGCACATCGCCGTCAGTCCGCTGCGCACCCGCCGCCGTCGAGGGCTACGCGTGAGCCGGGCAAGGGGACGGTGCCTGAACACGCCCTGAACGCGTCGTGAACGCGCAGGCCTAATCCTCGTCGTCGTCTTGATCGACGTAGAGCTTGCCGTCCCACGCCCAGTCCTCCACCGAGTACTCGGTGAAGATGACGTGGGTGTTCTTGGGGTCCGTGTGGGCCACGTTGCACACGGCGTCCGTGATCAGGCGCACCAGTTCCCGCTTCTGGGCCAGGGACCGGCCGGGCAGCATTTCGATCCGAACGATGGGCATGAGTCTCTCCTCTGCAAGGCCAGTCCGACGTCGTCTTCCCCCGCCGCCAGGCGGGAGGCCGCCCGCATGATACGAGGCGCTCGTGCTTGCCTTGCTCGACCTGCCGGACGAGCCGAGTTCGCGGGGAACCGTGCGTCCCGAATAACTGTTGAGTTGCCTTCTCGATATCGCCGTGTCACCATGCCCCCCATGGCACGCCCCGCGACGACCGCCTCCGGCACTCGCACTGCCCCTCGGGCGCCCCGTCCCACGTGGCGGGAGGAGCGCGCGCTCTGGCGCGCGGGACACGAGCTGGTGGCCGGAGTTGACGAGGTGGGGCGCGGCCCGCTGGCCGGCCCGGTGGTCGCGGCGGCGGTGATCCTGCCTCGGCGGCCCTCCGGAGAGCCGGCGCGAGCGGGGTGGATCTCCGGCTTACGGGACTCGAAGCAACTGACGGAAGCGCAGCGAGAGCGGCTGGCGGAAGCCATCCGGAGGCACTCGATGTGGGCGATTTCGGCCGTCAGCCAGCAGGTGGTGGACCAGATCAACATCCTGCAGGCAACCCGCCTGGCGATGCGTCGGGCGGTGGACGCCTTGCCCACCAGCCCCGCCGCGTTGATCATTGATGGGCGAGAACGGATCGATGGGGACATTTGCCAGGTCTCCGTCATCGATGGTGATGCGCTCTGTGCCTCTGTGGCGGCGGCATCGATCCTCGCGAAGGTCGCCCGGGACCGGATGATGTGCGAACTAGACCGCCGGTTCCCCGGGTACGGGCTGGCGGTGAACAAGGGCTACGCGACGGCGGACCATCGGGACGCCCTCGTGCGGCTGGGCTACACGAACATCCACCGGCTGTCGTTCGCGCCGGTGCGCGCGGCGGTCGAAGCAAGGGCGGTCGGATCGTGACTGAACGTTCTCAGATGCTGGGCCAGGCGGGTGAGCGCATTGCCTCCGAGTACCTGGAGAAGAAGGGCTGGGAGATCGTCGACCGCAACGTGTCCCGTCGCGAGGGCGAGATCGACCTGGTCGCCGTCAAGGACGACACGACCGCGTTCGTCGAGGTGAAGTTGCGCACGTCCCGGCGCATGGGCGCCGCGGTGCAGCAGATCTCCGCGGCCAAGGGCGCTCGGCTCCGCGCGCTGGCAGAGGCGTACTGGGCCGATCACCCGGAATACCCCGAGAACCTGCGCATCGACCTCATCGCCATCGAACTGACGGTGGGTGGCGACGTGGGCCAGCTGAACCACGTGGAGAACGCCATCGAGGGCTAACGCGCCCTCGAGGCGGGCCGTCCTCGGTATCCTGTCCTCATGCCGATCTACCAGTACGACTGCGCGGGCTGCCAGGAGCGGGTCGAGGTCTTCTTCCGCTCCGTCTCGCGCGTCTCTGACCCCGTCTGCCCCGAGTGCGGTAGCCGTGACCTGACTCGCGCCGTGTCCCGCATCGCGCGGGCGCGCAGCATCGGCGAGGCCATCGACAGCATCGACTTCGACCAGGAGTTGGGGCGGCTGGAGGGCAAGGACGAGCGCGCGTTCGCCCGGTGGGCCCGCAAGATGGGCGAGCAGTACGACGGGGCGCTGGGCACGGACTTCGGCGACCTGGCGGCGAAGGCTGACAGCGGCCTGGACCCCTCCGACCGTGCGGATGTGGCCTTCACCCTGAAGAACAAGATCTCTCGCGCGAAGGAGCGGCTGACCTCCGACGGTGATGCCGGCGGCGGGGAGTAGGGCGGGACTCGTGCCGATCTACGAGTACAAGTGCGGCGCCTGCGGGCGCGTCACCAACGTCTTCGTGCGCTCCGCCCGCGCGGAGGTCAACGCGGCCTGCGAGCACTGCGGCGGCACCGACCTCACGAGGATGATGTCGCGCGTGGGGCGGGTGAAGAGCGCAGGCGACGTCATCGAGGAGTACGGGACGCCTCGTACGGGGGAGGCGTACCGGGACCCGCGGCAGATAGGGGCGTGGGTGGAGCAGCGGTTCCAGGAGTACGGGATGGACGTGCCCGCGGAGACGCGGGAGATGATCGACCGAGCCCGCGACGGCGACCTGCCGGACGAGATCAGCGATCTGTAGACCTATCCACGCCACGTGGCGCTGTTGGCGCCTCTTCCGGACATAACGCGCTCTTCCTACCAGCAATGTGATGGCGCTGACACGCTCCTAGCCGGTGGCTTAACGAATTTCGTGACGTGTTATCCACGGCGGTGGATTGCCTGTTGATAACCCTCGCCCCTTGTCCACCTCCCCCGTACCATCCGGCGGGGCGAATCTCCCTCCCGAACTCGGCTGCGGCGCTGCATGCCTCTACGGAGGCTCAGTGGTACAGTGCCGCGCGGCCTGCCTCGGTAGGGGGCCCCTAGATCCGACAGGCGTGCGGGCTCTTGCCCGCCACCAGGACCGGAGGCACACCACCACATGGAGAGTCTGTATATCGCGCTGGGAGCGGCGGTTCTTGCGCTGCTCTTCGCCGTGGTCACCACGCGGCGCATCCTCGCCGAGGATCAGGGCGACGAGACGATGCGGAACATCGCCCTCCTCATCCAGCAGGGTGCGGCGGCGTTCCTGCGCCGGGAATACACGTTCCTGGCCGGCTTCGTCGCTGTCGTCACGGCCATCCTGGCGGTCTTCGTCGACTTTGACGTGCTGGACCGTTTCAGCGAGCAGGCGGGAGTCAACGAGGGCAACCTCACTGACCTGCCCCGCACGGCGATCGCCTACCTGCTCGGCGCCATCGCCTCCGCGACCGCGGGCTACGTCGGCATGTACGTGGCGGTGCGCGCCAACGTCCGCACGGCGGCCAAGGCTCGCGAGGGCCTGAACCCGGCGCTGCGAGTGGCGTTCTCCTCCGGCTCCGTGATGGGCATGACGGTGGTGGGCATCAGCCTGCTGTGCCTCACGGTCCTGTACCTGGTCTTCCAGCACTACCTGCCGCTCACCGGCTTCGCCTTCGGCGCCTCCTCCATCGCGCTCTTCGCGCGCGTGGGCGGCGGCATCTACACGAAGGCCGCGGACGTGGGCGCCGACATCGTCGGCAAGGTGGAGGCCGGCATCCCGGAGGACGACCCGCGCAACCCGGCGACGATCGCCGACAACGTGGGCGACAACGTGGGTGACGTGGCCGGCATGGGCGCGGACCTCTTCGAGTCCTACTCCGGCTCCATCGTGGCCGCCATGTCGCTGGCAACTGTGGCAGCGGTCGGCGCCGGTGAGGGTGTCGCCGCGCACGGCATCTTCGAGGCCGTGGACGTCACGAACTACCAGGACACGGCGTTCGTGCTGCCGCTGCTCATCGCGGGCCTCGGCATCTTCTGCTCGCTGGTGGGCACCTTCCTGGTGCGCACCTCCGAGAACGCGACGATGAACCGGCTGCTGTGGGCGCTGCGCACGGGCATCTTCACCGCGGGTGGCCTGGTGCTGGCCGCCACGGCTGCGGTCGTGATCATGATGGACCTGGACTGGGGCATCTTCTGGGCGGTGCTGGTCGGCCTGGTTGCCGGCCAGGTCATTGGCACCGCCACCGAGTACTACACCGCCTACGAGTACAGCCCCACGCAGAAGCTCTCTCAGCAGGCTGAGACGGGCGCCGGCACGCTGGTCATCGGCGGCCTGGGCCTGGGCATGATGTCCACGGCGATCCCGCTCCTGGTCATCGCTGCCGCGATCTGGATCACCTACGAACTCGCCGGCCTGTACGGCATCGCGCTGTCGGCCGTGGGCATGCTGTCCACCCTCGGCGTGACGCTGGCCTCGGACGCCTACGGCCCGGTGGCCGACAACGCCGGCGGTATCGCCGAGCAGTCCGGCCTGCCGCCGGAGGTGCGTGAGCGCACGGACGCGCTGGACTCGCTGGGCAACACCACGGCCGCTACCGGCAAGGGCTTCGCCATCGGCTCCGCGGTCCTCACCGCGCTGGCCCTGATGGTGACCTACTCCCAGATCACGGGCATCGAGGTCTTCAACCTCGTTGAGGTGGAAGTGCTAATCGGCCTGCTGGTGGGCGCGCTGATGCCGTTCATCTTCGGCGCGCTGACCATGGGCGCTGTCGGCCGCGCGGCGATGTCGATGGTGAACGAGGTCCGCCGCCAGTTCCGGGAGATGCCCGGCATCATGGACGGCAGCCAGCAGCCGGACCCGGCGCAGGCCGTGGCCATCGCCACCGGCGGCGCCATCCGCGAGATGATCGTCCCGGGCCTGCTGGCCGTCGCGGTGCCGATCCTCGTCGGCATGTTCGTGGGCCCGGAGGCGCTGGGCGGCCTGCTCGTTGGCTCCATCGGCGCGGGCTCGCTGCTGGCGCTGATGATGGCCAACGCCGGCGGCGCCTGGGACAACGCCAAGAAGTACATTGAGACCGGCAAGTACGGCGGCAAGGGCTCTGAGGCCCACAAGGCCGCTGTCACCGGCGACACGGTGGGTGACCCCTTCAAGGACACCTCCGGCCCGGCCCTCAACATCCTCCTGAAGTTGATGGCCATCGTCGCTGTCGTGTTCGGTCCGCTCTTCCTGTAGCGCGACCACCTCGAGGCGTCACGAGACGGCCCCGCGCGAGCGGGGCCGTCTCTGCGTCTGGGAGCCGGTTGCGGCGGGTGGTTACGCCTCGTCCGGGTCGAAGCCCAGGACCTGGCTCGTCGCGACGAGGAACGGGTTCTGGCGCGACTCGATGTCGATCGTGCTCGCCTCGCCGTGACCGGAGAGCACTGCGGTCTCCGGGGGCAGCGTCAGGAGGTGCTGCCGGATGCTCCGGATGAGGGCCATGCCGTCGCCGCCGGGGAAGTCGAAGCGGCCGATCGAGCCCTGGAAGAGCACGTCGCCGGTGAAGACCACGCCCTCCCCGGCGAGGCAGATCGATCCGGGTGTGTGGCCGGGCGTGTGGAGCGCGGTGAAGCGGTGCGAGCCCGCCTCGATGATGTCGCCGTGCTCCAGGGGGCGGTCGGGGGCGCGTGGGACCGTGACCTCGTGGCCGTACCACGAGGCAGCCGAGGGCGCCTGCACGGCGATAGAGTCGTAGTCCGTGGCGCTCATGGCGAAGACGGCGTCCGGGAACGCCTCCAGGACCTCGTGAGCCGTGCCCGAGTGGTCCAGGTGAGCGTGCGTGACGAAGACGGCAACGGGGCGGTAGTCGCGTTCGCGGATGTGCTGCGCGATCGCCTCCCCCTGGTCACCGGGGTCGACCACGATGACCTCGCGCGTCGCCTCGTCGCCCACCAGGTAGCAGTTCGCCTGGAGCCGTCCCACCACCAGCCGTTCGAGGATCATGCGCGTCCCTTCAGTTGCTCGTCAGCCTCCGCACGGTAGCCCAGGGCTGCGTGGGCGGCACTCCAGAACGCGCGTTGCCTGCCGAAGATGACAGGGCAGGGAAACGTGCGCCCGAGTGCCGCTCGGCCACGCCCACGCATCGAGGAACGAGGAGGTCATGGACCGGAACGACGTGCCGCGCACCGTAGGCGCCCTGGCGGTTGCTACCTCCTTCCGGTCCGGACGTGAACTGCGCGTCCGGCCTGCTCGCCGTATCGACCTGCTGGTGCACTTCGCCGGGGCCTTCGACCTCGTGGAGGACCAGGCCGTCGGGCACGCCTCGCGGATCGCGTACCTGGGCCATGCCGTGGCAGACGCGGTGGGGCTGACCACGGAGGAGCGGGCGCGTGTGCTGCACGTGGGCCTGCTGCACCGCGCAGGCGCCGCACTGCACGAGGATGACCCCGACGACAGCGGCGCGTGGGTGGCGGAGCGCTTCGGGTTGGACTCGCAGGTGGCGGAGGCCGTGAGGGCGACGCGCGAACGCTGGGACGGGCGCGGGCCTCTGGGCCTGAGCGCAACGGACATTCCGGTGGAGGCGCTGTGCGTCAGTGCGGCGCACTGGGTGGCGGAGTACACGGACCACGTGGAGCATCCGCTGCGCGCCCGCGCCAGCCTCCAGCGGGCCGACGAGTCCGAACTCGCGCCGCTGGTGGGCCCGGACATCGCGGACGCCCTCCGCGAGGTCGTGCGGGACGACCAGACGTGGCTCGCGGTATTCAGCGACGACCTGCCGGGCCTGGTCGCGCGCCTCGGCGTGGGCGAGGGCAAGCCGTCGCGCCGACGCGTGGAGGAAGCCACGAGGGCCATGGGCGAGGTGCTGGACGCGGCGTTCCGGGAGCCCGGCCGGGCGCACCAGGTGTCCGCGCTGGCTCGCTCCCTGGCCGCTCACCTGGGCCTCGCGGATGGCGCGTGCGAGGCGATCGCGGTGGCGGGGCACGTGCTGGACATCGGGCAGTTGGGCGTGCCGCCGCACATCCTGGAGAAGCCCAGCATCCTGACCGTGGACGAGATGGAACTGATGCGCCGGCACCCCGGCCTGGGTGCGCGCATGCTGGAGCGCGTCCCCGGCTTCGAGGAGATCTCCTCGTGGGTGGAGCAGCACCACGAGCGGCCGGACGGCCGGGGTTACCCGGAGATGCTCACGGACGACGAACTCCCGCTGGCGCCTCGCATCCTCGCGGTGGCGGACGCGTACTGGGCGCTCCGGGCTGAGCGGCCATACCGCCCCGCACACGGGCCGGAGGAGGCGTTGGAGATCCTGCGCGCCGGTGCGGGCCGCCAGTTCGACGCGGACGTGGTGGAGTCGCTCCCGGCCTCGCTGGAGGCCGCTGCACAGGTGTTGGAGGCGCAGGCCTAGGTCTGCTCGCCCGCCGCCAGGAGCGCGCGGACAGCGCCGATCTGGCCTCGATGTTCCGCCTCGTGCTGGGCGAGGTGGTGCAGCACCCACATCGGCGTCACCTCGTGCTCACCGACGCGTCGAGGGCGATCGAACTCCTCGGCGGGAAGCGCGCGCAACTCGTCCACCAGGACGGTGCGGACGACGGCCAGGCGCTCCATGTGCAGGGTGACCGGTTCGCCTCGGACGGGCGTGAGGCGGTCGTCGTCGCCACGCACGGAGGAGTGGAACCACGGCGCGAGGTCGTCCGGGAAGTCGCGCTGCAGGACGTCCACGAACAGCCAGTCCAGCTCGATCGCGGCCATGTGGTAGAGCAGCGTTCCGATGGTGTCGCCACCGCCCGGCGGCTCCATGTCAACCTCGACGTCCGTGAGGGCCGCCAGCGTCCGCAGGGTGCGCGTGCGGGCATCCTGGAGGCGCCAGATGGCCCGTCCGGCTTCGGGCGGGAAGCCCTCGGCGACCAGTTCCTTGAAGACGGTCACGCGCTAGATGCGCTGGAAGCGGTCGACGTCCAGGACGAAGACGATGGCGCCGCCCACGCGGACCTCGATGGGTTCGGCGGAGAAGGAGCCGTCGCCGATGAAGGGGAGGGTCTGGACCGGGACAAACTCCTTGCGGGCGTGGCAGATTTCCGTGACCAGGCCCAGGACGTTCTCCACCTCGGACTCGCTGACGCCGGAAAAGACGGTGACGTTGCCGCGGCGGAGGAAGCCGCCGGTGGAGCCGATCTTGGTGACGGGGTAGCCGTGCTCCACGAGCGCGCCCATGAGTTCGTCCGCGTCCGTGTCTGACACGATCATCATGACCAACTTGGTCGGGTCTGGTCGCTCCGTCATCTCACGCCCCTCTCGTCTCGCCCGCACCGGCGATCACGTCTGCTACGATTCGGTCCTGCTCGCGCGCCCCGACGACCAGGGCGATACCCGCGCCGATAGCCACGCCGATGACGACCGCGGCAAACAGTTTCATCGCTGCTCCTCGGTAGGGCGCCCGACAGCCGGGCGGTGAACCGAGGCCCATCTTACGCACCTAGTGGGTGGATTCGCACATACCGTTCGCACGCGTGTTCAGGCTCGTTTGAGGGTGGCAGGGGCCGATGCTACGCTCGGCTGCCCAAGCCCGGGCACCCCCAGGACGGGGGCCTCAGCACCAGTGGGAGTCTGCCTTGACCGACCCTGGCTCCGCGCACGCCTCTGACGGCGCGCCCGCCTCCAACATGAAGGCCGACCTGGAGACCATCACCTCGCTCGCCAAGCGTCGAGGGTTCGTGTTCCCCTCCGCCGAGATCTACGGCGGCTTTGCCGCCGCATACGACTACGGCCCGCTGGGCGTGGAGATGCGGCGCAACATCCGCGACCTATGGTGGCGCTCGATGGTGCAGGAGCGCGACGACATCGTGGGCGTGGAGGCGGCGATCATCACCAACCCGCAGGTGTGGGTGGCCTCCGGGCACGTCTCCAACTTCACGGACCCGCTGGTCGAGTGCCGCGAGTGCCAGGGGCGCTTCCGTGCGGACCACCTGGAGCCAGACGACCAGGGCGTGGTGCGCTGCCCCTCCTGCGGCAAGGCCGGCACCATGGGCGAGCCCCGGCAGTTCAACATGATGCTGTCCACCATCGTGGGGCCGGTCTCGGATGAGAGCGGCCGTGCGTTCATGCGCCCGGAGACGGCGCAGGGCATGTTCGTGAACTTCGAGAACGTGCAGACCACCACGCGGAAGCGACTCCCGTTCGGCATTGCCCAGATCGGCAAGTCCTTCCGCAACGAGATCACCGTCAAGCAGTTCATCTTCCGGACGCGCGAGTTCGAGCAGATGGAGATGGAGTTCTTCTGCCACCCGGAGCAGTCGCTGGAGTGGCACACGTACTGGAAGAAGGAACGCCTGCGCTGGCACTACAGCCTGGGCATGCGCCCCGAGCACCTGCGCCTGCGCGACCACACGCCGGACGAGCTCTCGCACTACTCGAAGGCCACCTCGGACATCGAGGCGCACTACAAGTGGGGCTGGGGCGAGTTGGAGGGCGTCGCCCACCGAGGCGACTACGACCTGACGCAGCACACCCAACACTCCGGCAAGAAGTTGACGTACCTGGACCCGGAGACGAACCAACACATCGTCCCGCACGTGGTGGAGCCGGCGGTCGGACTGGACCGCATCATGCTCACGCTCCTGCTGGACGCCTACGACGAGGACGAGGTGGGCGGCGAGAAGCGCGTGGTCCTGCGCCTTGCGCCCAGCGTGGCGCCAGTGACGGTGGCCGTGCTGCCACTCTCAAGGAAGGACACGCTGGAGCCCACTGCCCAGCGGGTGGCCTCCACGCTGCGGAAGCAGTGGAAGGTCCAGTACGACGACACGCAGTCCATTGGACGCCGCTACCGGCGCCAGGACGAGATCGGCACGCCGCAGTGCGTCACGGTCGACTTCGACTCGCTGGAGGACGACGCCGTCACGATCCGCGAGCGCGACACCACCGAGCAGATCCGAGTCCCCATCGCCGGCCTGGAGGCCGCCGTTCGCGAGCGCCTGGAAGCGCTCCAGCCTCGTGTCCCCGGGCACGATGAGATTGCGGTCTAAACATGCCCACGACGCGCCCCCGTCTCCGCGCCCTGCACACGTCTGACGTCCACCTCGGTGGCTCGGACCAGACTCGAGGTGACCGTCCCGACCCCCAGGC
>CAYTRA010000069.1:0-9779 GCA_964439675.1 uncultured Dehalococcoidaceae bacterium | reverse complement strand
GAAGCCCCGGCTGCGGAGGCCGCCGAGGCCCCGGAGGCCGCTGCCGAGGAGGCTCCCGCCGAGGGCTGACCGAGGCTATGGAGCCGTTACGGCAACACCTGGAATGCCGCCCCCGCCGGGGCGGCATTCTCTTTGTCTCGCTTCGCCTGCTCCTCGCGCATGACGTCCGTGCGCAACTGGCCGCAGGCCGCCGCGATCTCCTGGCCGCGCTCCACGCGCACGATGCCGTGCGACTGGAGTTCGCGCTGGAAGGCACGGACGCGCTCGCGGCTGGGGCGGCGCAGGCCGGGGCCGGCGGTGGGGTTGTACGGGATCAGGTTCACGTGGGCCTGGATGCCCCGGATGCGCTCCGCCAGCCGGCGCGCCTGCTCCGGCTCGTCGTTCACGTGATCCAGCAGCGCGTAGGCGAACGTCACACGCCGTCCCCGCTTCGCGATGTAGCCCCGGGCCGCATCGACGAGTTCGTCGATGGTGGTGCCGGCGGCTGTGGGGATGAGGCGGCGGCGCAGGTCGTCGTCCGGGGCGTGGAGCGACACCGTGAGGCCGATCTGGAAGCCCTCGTCGCCGAGGCGCTCGATGGCGCGGACCAGGCCGACGGTGGAGACCGTGATGCCGCGCTGGCGCATGTCCATCCCGTCCGCGCTCACCATCCAGCGGATCGCCTGCACCGTGGCGGGATAGTTCGCCAGCGGTTCGCCCATGCCCATGAACACCACGTTCGTGACGCGTCGACGCCGCGCGAAGTGGAGCACCTGGGCGAGGATCTCGGACGGCCGGAGGTTTCGCGTGAAGCCCTGCTGGCCGGTGGCGCAGAAGGTGCACGCCATGGCGCAGCCCACCTGCGTGGACACGCAGACCGTGGTGCGTTCCGGCACGTGCTCGTCGTCGTCGCCGTCCGCGACGGCGTCCGACTCGTAGTCCATGCGCACCGCCTCCACGGCGTCGCCACCGCCGAGGTCGAGCAGCACCTTGGTGGTCGCCCCGTCGTCCGCGGCGCGCTCCGTGATGACCGGGAGCGGCTCCAGCGTGTACGCCGCCGCCAGTCGCGCCCGCAGCGTCGAGGGCAGGTTCGTCATCACCTCGAAGTCGGTGGCGCCCCGCTTGAGGGCCCACTGGGCGATCTGCTTCGCGCGGAAGCGCGGCTCGCCCCACTCGGCGAGTTGCGCCTCGATCTGTTCGAGGGAGAGGTCCAGGAGGTGGGGAAGGGGCATGGATCGAGTGTAAGGCGCGCCCCGCTCGCGCTCAGTCGCCGAGACGTGCGCCGATGAAGTCGCGGTCGCCGTTCAGGTACGCCTCGATGGGGGTGGGGCGCTTGCCGGGGCGCTGCACCTCCAGGAGGGCGAGCGCGCCCTCCCCGCACGCCACCACGGCCCGGGCGAGGCGTCCCGGCAGTTCGGGGGCGATTTCGCGCGCGTCGCCGGCAAGCACGGTGCCGGGCGCGGCATCGAGGGCGTCCGGGAGCGGCCACGCGGCGTGGACCGAGAGCGGCTGGCCTCGATAGGTGGTGGTGGCGAGCGGCCACGGGTGGAAGGCGCGGACGCGGCGCCAGATCTCGTCGGCGCTCGCGCTCCAGTCGATCACGCCGTCCGCGCGCGACAGTTTCGGCGCGTAGGTCGCCAGCGAGGCGTCCTGCGGGCGCGCCTCGATCTCCCCGGCGATCCATCGAGGCAACACGACGGCAAGGAGGCCGGCGCCGAGCGTGGCGATGCGATCCGTGAGCGTGCCCGCGGTGTCGATCGGGCTGATCGGCGTCTCCACGGAGGCGATGGTCGGGCCCGCGTCCACCTCCCGCACCACGCGCATGATCGTCGCGCCGCTGGCTTCGTCTCCGGCGAGGATGGCGCTCGCCACGGGCGAGGCGCCTCGATGCCGCGGGAGCAGCGAGGCGTGCACGTTCAGCACCTCGTAGGGGAACGACTCCAGCAGGTGATTCGGGAGGATGTGCCCGGAGGCCGCCACGACGCCCACGTCCGGCCGCAGCGCTGCGAGGGCTTCCGTGGTGTCGCGCCGCGCCTTCTGCGGCTGCAGGATGACGTCCACGCCGCCCTCGATCGCCGCCGCCTTCACGGGCGTGACCTGGGGCGTCCCGGAGCGCCCTCGAGGACGGTCGGGCTGCGTGACGACGGCCACCACCTCGGCGTCCGGCAGGGCGAGGCAGGCTCGCAGGCTGGGGACGGCGTAGTCGGGCGAGCCGAAGAAGACGATACGCATGAGGGCCAGTCTAGGGGCGAGCGGGCCTAGGGCAGCCGCCAGAGATGGATGTCCTCCAACCGGACGGGCGGCGAGAACAGCAGCCGCTCCTGCATGCCGGCCATGCGCTCCGGGTGCAGGTAGAAGCGCTGGGGGTAGGCGACGACGAGACTCGCGCCGAGTTCCTCGAAGCGTTCGAGGAACAACGCGTACAGTTCTCGCCGCTCGGCGACGTCCAGGGTGGTGCGGGCGGCCTCCATGAGCGCGTCCGCCTCCGGATCGGAGAACCACGCGACGTTGCCGGATCCGAGTTGCGAGGTGTGCCACCCGGCGTACGGGTCCGGGTCCACGGCGGCGTCCCAGCCGAAGAGGGCGAGGTCGTAGTTGCTGGGCCGCAGGTACTCCGAGATCACCCGCTGCGAGGGCGCACCGACCACCTCGACGCTGACGCCGTGCTCCGCGAGTTGGTCCGCGATCGCCTGCGCCAGCGCCAGCCGGTCCGGCTCGCCGTTCGTCACGAGTTCTAGCGACAGCGGCTGGCCGTCTCGTGCACGCATGCCGTCTGACCCCACCGGCCACTGCGAGGCGGCCCACAACGTGTCGACGTCGCCCTCGGTGGGGTCACCCTCGGTGGGGGCGTTCTCGGGGATCGCCCATGACTCCGGGAAGATCACGCCCTGGCCGGGGAGCGCGTCGAGGCCGGCAGTCTCGAGGGCCGCCGCCGCGTCGATCGAAGCGGCCAGAGCACGCCGGAGCGTGGCCGAGCGGAGCGGGCCGCGCGCGTTGTTGATGTAGAGCACGGTGTAGGAGTCGCCGTGCAGCGCGGTGGACGCCAGCCCGGACTCCTCGACGAGTGCCTGCACCTCGGAGCGTGGGGTCGCCTCTGGGAGGAGGGCGCCGTCCACGTCGCCGGAGCGCACCATCTCCGCCTGCTCCTCGGCGTCCTCGGCGAATCGCAGTTCCAGGCGGGTGATGGCGGGTGTGCCGAGGACGTAGGAGGTGTTGTGCTCCAGGATCGCGCGGTCATCCTCCAGCGATGTCAGGCGGTACGGCCCGGTGCCGACGGGGGCGCGGTCGAACGGCGCGGTCTCGAACGAGCCGACGGCCGCCATGTCCTCTGCGAGGTGTTCCGGGACCAGGCCCAGGGTGGCGCGCACGAGGAAGTCCGCCGAGGGCTCAGGGAGGCGCATCAGGACTGTGAGGGAGTCCGCGACGAACACCTGCACGTCGCGCCACTCCGCCGCCAGCGCCGGCGGGCCCGCGAACTCCTCGGCCTGGATGCGCTCGATGGTGAACGCCACGTCCGAGGCGTCGAAGGCCGCGCCGTCGTGCCAGGTGACGCCGCTGCGCAGGTGGAAGGTGTAGGTCAGGCCGTCCGGCGTGACCTCCCAGCGCTCCGCGAGTTCAGGCTCCGGCGTGCCGTCCGGCCTCAGCCGCATCAGGCCGCCGAAGACCAACGACGCCAGGTCGCGCTCCGCCTGCACGTTGTGGACCGCGAGCGGGTTCACGCGCGCAGGGTGCCCCAGGGTGGCCTCGACGTACGTGGACGCCGAGGGTTGCGCGGAGCCGCCGGCGCGCACCCAGCCGAGCGCGATCAGCAGCACTCCCGCGACGAGCAGGACGGTGAGGGGGCCCCGGCGCACGGTGGGCATCGGGAGGCGAGCAGCCGCTATGAGGCCGCGACGCTCCAGGCGGACATGCCAATGAAGACCACGACCACGAGGATGGTGAGCCGGTGCAGCGAGCGCTGCAGGCCGCGCCGCGTCCGGAAGGAGGCATCCTGTCCGCCAAGGGCCGCACCGAAGCCGGTGCCGCGGACCTGGAGCAGGACCAGCACGATCAGGAGGGCCGAGATCAGGATCTGGCCGAAGGACAGGAAGTCACGTAGTTCCATGGTCAGAGCAGGCTAGAGCGGCGCTGAGTCACCCGCAATGGCCTCTTACGGCCGAGCGACCTCCACGGGCGCCTCGATGACGGGGGCGACGGCGACGCGGGCGCGGAGGTCGCGTTCGAAGTAGGCGCGCATGATCGCGCTGGCCAGCGCGTCCGTGTTGTGGCGGTAGCGCTTCTCGTGGTCCACCAGGTCGGCCAGCAGCAGGCGCGCTCCGTGGTAGTCGGCATCGCCCGGCGCGAGGACCGGGGTGGACTTCCACTCGGCGGGCAGGGGCTGCTGGGGCAGGTTGCTGTTGGCAAGGACGGCGTCCACCACGGTCACGTCGCCCAGGTGGCGCCGGATGGCGCCGTAGTGGTCGGCCGCCGTGTAGCCGTCCGTCTCGCCGTGCTGAGTAGCCACGTTCGAGATGTAGACGCGGTAGGCCTTCGTCTCCGCCAGGGCCTTCGTGATGCCCTTGACCAGCAGGTTCGGCAGCACGGACGTGTAGAGGCTGCCCGGCCCGATCACCACCAGGTCCGCGTCGCGGATGGCGGCGAGCGCGAGCGGGTGGCCCTCGATGCCCGCGGGCTCCAGGCGCACCTCCACCGGTGGCTCGCCGGACTCCGGGATCATCGATTCGCCTCGCACCTCGCGGCCGTCGCGGAAGCGGGCCACCAGCGCCACGTCCTCCAGGCTGGAGGGCACGATGCGCCCCCGCACCGCGAGGACGCGCGAGGTCTCCTCGATGCCGCGCTCCACGCTGCCGGTGACCTCCGCCATGGCGGTGATGAAGAGGTTGCCGAAGGAGTGGCCGGACATGCCCTCGCCGGCGCGCTCGTCAAAGCGGTACTGGAAGAGCTCGGTGACCAGGGGCTCCGCGTCCGCCAGCGCCGCGATGCAGTTGCGGATGTCTCCCGGCGGGATGACCTGCATGTTCTGCCGCAGGCGGCCGGACGAGCCGCCATCGTCAGCGACCGTGACGATGGCTGTGAGGTTGGAGGAGTACTGCTTCAGCCCTCGGAGGAGGTTGGACAGACCGGTGCCGCCGCCGATGGCGACGATCTTGGGCCCGCGGTCGCGGGTGCGGTTGCGGTAGACCAGGTCCACCACGTCGTTGGGGCGGGTGGAGGGAGGCAGCACCGCGAGGGCGATGGACTGGTTGAGTTTCCAAGCGGAGACGACGGTCAGCCCGGACGCAACCGTGATGAAGAGGGCGCCACGAGCCCAGCGCGGAATGAACTGCAGGGTGGCGTACTCAACCCAGCCCGGGAAGGTGTAGGAGACATAGACCTCCCGCAGGAGGTAGGCGAAGCCCAGCCCCATGATCGCAACGGCGACCATGATGAGGAACAGCCAGCGCTTGATGTGCAGGCCGAAGTAGAGCCACTTAGTGAAGTTGTCGCGACTCACGAGGTTCCTCGCTGCCGCCCGCCTGTCAGGTAGTAAACAGGGAGGCGGTGTAATCGGTCAACTGGAGCGCCGTCAGACTGCGCGCCAGTCAGAACACTAGATCGAACATAATCCGGCGAAAGACGCGCGCCATGATCACCTCGATGAGGCGATGGGCGCGCTCCTTCGCACTACGAGGCTGCGTCCAGGCGCTTGCGGAGGAGTGAAGAGACGGTGTTGGCGTCCGCGCGGCCCTTCGCTTCTCTCATCACCTGGCCCACCAAGAAGCCGATCGCGCTCTTCTTGCCGCTCCGGTAGTCCTCCACGGCCTTGGGGTTCGCCTCGATCACGCGCGCGGCGATCTCGTCGATCGCGCCCTCGTCGCTCACGGCGCGCAGGCCACGCGCCTCCACGATGGCGGCGGGCATCTCGCCGGTCTCGAAGGCCACCGCGAGCACTTCCTTGGCCGTGGTGCCGGTGATCTCGTTGCGCTCCGCGAGGCCGACGAGTTCCGCGACGTGCGCCGGGGTCACCTTCGTCTCCCCGAGTTCAGCCTCCTGGCCACGCTCGTTCAGGTGGCGCGCCACGTCCCCGATGAACCAGAGGGCTACCGGCCTGGCGAGGTCGGCGCCGGCCGCCTGCACGGCGGCCTCGAAGTCCTCGGAGCGCTCGCGGGAGTCGGTCAGGGTGCGCGCCTCGTCCGGGGACAGGCCGTACTCGGCCTCGAAGCGGGCGCGGCGGGCGTCCGGGAGCTCCGGCATGCGGGCGCGGATGGCCTCGATGACGGCGTCGTCCTGGACCATGGGGGGGATGTCCGGCTCCGGGAAGTATCGGTAGTCGTTCGCCTCTTCCTTCGAGCGCTGCGAGACCGTGACGCCGGTGGCGTCCACGTAGCCGCGCGTCTCCTGGACGATGCGGCCACCTTCCTCCAGCACCTTCGCCTGGCGCTCGATCTCAAACTCGATGGCCCGCTGCACGGAGCGGAACGAGTTCATGTTCTTGACCTCGACCTTGGTGCCCAGCGTCTCCGTGCCCACGGGGCGGATGGAGACGTTGGCGTCGCAGCGCAACTGGCCCTTCTCCATGTCCGCGTCCGCGATCTGGAGGTAGCGCATGGTCTGGCGCAGTTTGCGGAGGAACGCCCCCGCCTCCGCGCCGGAGTGCATGTCCGGCTTGGTCACCAGTTCCATCAGCGGCGAGCCCGAACGGTTCACATCGATGAGGGAGTAGCCCTCCGCGCCGTCGTCGCGGTGGAGGAGGCGCGCGGTGTCCTCCTCCAGGTGGATGCGCTCCAGGTGCACCGTGCGGCGCTCGCCGTCCACCTCGATCTCCAGTTCGCCGCCGAGGCAGAAGGGCTCGTCGTACTGGGAGATCTGGTAGCCCTTCATGAGGTCCGGGTAGGGGTAGTTCTTGCGGTCGAACTTGGCGAAGTGCGGGATCTCGCAGCCGAGGGCCAGGCCGGCCATCAGCGTGTAGGCCACCGCCTGCTCGTTGACCACCGGCAGCATGCCCGGCATGCCGAGGCAGACCGCGCACACGTGGCTGTTCGGCTCCGTGTCGAAGTATTCGCGGTCGCAGCCGCAGAACATCTTGGAGCGGGTCTTCAACTGGATGTGGACCTCGAGGCCAATGACGGCTTCGTACTCGGTCTTCACCTCGGTGGTCGTGGTCATCGGCGCTCCCCGTCGCAACCCGGCCATCGTAGCGCCGTGCTCCCGCAGCCTATAGAGGCCGCCCGAGTGTCATCGAGGCGGGCGCGCAACCGCCTGATGCGGCACAATCACGCGCATGAATGACCTCCCGGTACCCATGGCCCTGCCACCCCTCGACCTGTCGAGGGCGCAGCCGGTGCGGATCCACTCCACCAAGTACGACGGATCGCTGCACTACCAGTACGAGGGCCGGCTGGTGGACCAGGGCGAGGGCTACCTGCGCGTGGTGGTGGAGCAGGGCACCTCGTTCGTCTCCTACCGGGAGCGCGGGGTCACGCTCGCGGCCATGACGCAGATCTACTTCACGGACCGCTGGTACAACGCCTTCCACAACCACGAACCGATCGGGCGACGGCGGATGCTCACGTACTGCAACGTCGGCACGCCGGCACGGCTCGAAGGCGACACGATCCGCTGGGTGGACCTCGATCTGGACGTCATCGAGACGCAGGCGCTCGGCCTGATCGTGGACGACGAGGACGAGTTCGCCGACCACCGGGTGCGCATGGCCTACCCCGAGGACATCATCCGCCACGCCGAGGTCGCTCGCGACGAGTTGCTGGTGCTGGGCCAGTCGCACGCGTTCCCCTTCGACCGCGAGGCTCACCTGCCGTGAGCGGACTCGAGATCGTGCCGTTCGAGGAGCGCTGGCACGCTGACGGCATCGCGCTCTGGGGTTCCTCGCGGATGGCCTCGACCGGTCGGCTGTACGAGGTGACCGAGCAGCCAGGAGTCGTCGCGCTGCACGAGGGTCGGTTCGCCTCGGTGGTGACGTGGGTGCCGGGGACGCCCTCGGAGGGGTGGCAGGTACTGACGGTGCACTCGGCCATCGAGCGCCTCGGTGCCGCGAGCACGCTGCTGGACGAGGTGGCGCGTCGGGCTCGGGCGGAGAACGTGCCGTTCCTGTGGCTGATCACGACGAACGACAACACGCCGGCGCTGCGTTTCTACCAGCGTCGCGGGTGGCGACTGCACGGGGTGCGCGCGGGCGCCGTCGATGAAGCGCGCCGCACCCTGAAGCCGGAGATCCCGGAGACCGGCATCGATGGCATCCCGATCCGGGACGAACTCGAACTGCGTCTCGCCCTCTGATCGCCGTGCCGACTGTTCCGGTGATGACCGCTGTCTTGACTGCCGCGCGGGGGCAGGGGAGGGTTGTAGCGGGCGGGTACTGATTCGCGTTGCGTTCTGAAAGGCCCGTCATGCGTCCCGCCCTGCGCTTGTTCCTCCCGGCGATCCTCGCGATCGCCTCGGTTGCCGTCGCGTGCTCCAGCGATGACCCCGAGTCCACCGACACCCCCACCACCACGACCACCGCTACTGCTACCACCACCGCCACCGAGGCGGCGACCGAGACCGCCACGGCTACCGGCACCGGCACGGACGAGCCGACCGCCACCGCGACCGAGGACATCGTCCCCGCGGACGGGAGCGAGACCACCGAGACCGAGGTCGTCGACTACGTCGCGCAGCCGGCCGAGGACGGTGAGGCCGCCGAGGCGGCCGAGTGCTTCGCCGAGTCCGCCGCCTCCGGGCGCACGGACGCGTGGCGCTGCTCCATTGGCAACGCCATCTCGGACCCGTGCTTCGCGTTGGACGACGCGCACCTGCGCTGCGCCCCCTCGCCGCTCGCCGACGACCCCGGCGTGCTCGTGGAGGTCGCGGAACCCCTCGCGGAGCGCGAGGCGGGCGAGATCCAGCCGTGGCTCATCGAAGTCGCGGACGGCACGGTCTGCGGGTTCGTGACCGGCGCCACCGGCGGGCTGGACGGCGAGCGGCTGAACTACGGCTGCACCAACGGCGAGTGGATCCTCGGCTTCCCTGCGGAGGGTGCTGAGGGCGAGCCGTGGACGGCGGAGTTCGTCTCAGGCGCCGTGGGCCAGGAGGGCTTCGAGGCGGACAACCGCCACGAGGAGAACCTGGCGACCGTCTGGCGCTAGCGCCAGTCTGACCCGACGGCCCCCGCCATGCGGCGCTACCTCGCGTAGACTCGCCGCATGGCGGACAAGGGCGTCCCACCAGGCGTACAGGGCGGCTTCTTCCAGGAGCCCCGCGAGCCTCGGCCCGTGCCGGCGGGCGCGCCCCTCGCCGCGCGCATGCGCCCCCGATCCCTCGAGGAGTACCGGGGGCAGGAGCACATCATTGGCCCCGGCGGCCCGCTCCGCCGCATGATCGAGGGCGACGAGTTGCCCTCGATCATCCTGTGGGGGCCGCCCGGGTGCGGGAAGACGACGCTGGCGAGCATCATCGCCACGCACACGCGGCGGCACTTCGAGGAGTTGTCCGCCGTCAGCAGCGGCATCGCGGACGTGCGCCGGGTGGTGAAGGAGGCGGCGGACCGCCTTCGCATCAGCGGGCGGCGCACCATCCTGTTCATCGACGAGTTGCACCGCTTCAACCGGACGCAGCAGGACGGCCTGCTCCCGCACGTGGAGGCGGGGACCGTCACGCTCATCGGTGCGACGACGGAGAACCCCTCATTCTACGTCGTGGCGCCGCTGCTCTCGCGTTGCCGGGTGTTCCGCCTGTCCTTGCTGGAGCCCAGCACCATCGAGCACCTGATGCTGCGAGCGCTACAGGACGAGGAGCGTGGCCTGGGCGAGGCGGAACTACTC
>CAYTRA010000068.1:0-9780 GCA_964439675.1 uncultured Dehalococcoidaceae bacterium | reverse complement strand
GGCTCCTTGGGGAGCCGGCCGGAGGTGAGGTACCAGTGCCCCCACGTCATCGCCATCAGCGCGCCACCGAGGACGGCCGTGGAGGCGAGCAGGCTCACCACCGCCACCACCGGCGACCAGACCGGCGGCGCCACGAATAGCGCGAGGACGACGATCGAGAGGGCGCCCACCACGGAACCCACACCGCCGACGAGGATCGCCCGGCGGCGCTGTCCCGCGATCGACAGGATCGCGTGGCCCACGGAGGCGACCAGGAACAGGCCGAACAGCACCCCGAAGGGGGTGTACCAGGCGCGATCGAGGGCGTAGCCGTCCACGTCCGCGCCGGGCGAGAGGACGAGGTACGTCCAGAAGGCGAACACGGCCAGCGGCACGATGGTGAGCGCGCCGGCCTTCACATAGCCCGGCGTGACCTGCCCTCGATGGTCGAAGACGGTGACCATGGCCAGCGAGCCGACGGCCATCTCCGCCAGCAGCAACAGCAACGTGTACGGCAGAGACGCGGCGCTCACGACGGCCATCGTGCGGTGAGGGCGGGTGAGGGTCAAACCGCCAGCCGGGCCTCCGGCCGCTCCTGCCGCCTACTTGCGGAGCGCCTCGATGTCCGCGCCCCACTGGAGGGCGTGCAGGACGTGGCCGGCGGGATCGCGAAACGCCATCTTCACGGCCCCGGGGATCGTCTCGTATGGGTCGCACCGCACCTCGTGCGCTTCGAGGTGCGCTCGCAGCGCGGCGAGGTCCGCGACGCGGAACGCGGGGACGCCGTCCGAGGGCGTATGGCCCTCGGTGCTCGCGTGGAGCCCGAGGTCGACGTTCGCCAGCCGCAGGCGCGCCCAGTGCGGGTACGCCTCCTCGACGGGGGTCGCGTCCAGCACCTCGCGGTAGAAGCGGGCCAGCGCCTCCACGTCCGGGGCGTAGAACAGCAGGTAGTCCAGCGAGCCCAGGCGGGCCATACAGCCTCCCAGAGGATCCAGCGAGCCTCATGCCCTGCCCTGATGCTAGGCGAGGGGTGATGACTGTGCTTCGATCTGAGCATGCCGCAATACGTCGTCGCGCAGCACGGTGACCGCCGCCGCTACCTGGTCAAGGCGCTGCACGAGGTCGCCCGACGCATCGCCCGCCTCGTGCAGTCCATGGACGACGAGATGCTGGACGCGCGCGTGCCGGACGACGAGTGGTCGGTGGCGCAGATCGTGGGCTACCTGCGCGACGCCGAGCGCGAGGACCACGCCGCCATCGAGGCGATGGTCCGCATCGACGGCGCGGCCATCGAGGAGCGCCGCGCGATGCACGGCCCGGACGAGGAGCGGTACACCTCGGGGGACGTGGCGGAGTTGCTGTGGGAGTTCCTCACCACCCGCGAGGAGGTGGAGTGGCTCCTGCAGAGCGCCGGCACCTCCTGGCGTCACGTGGGCATCCACCCCTACCGAGGTGAGGTCGAACTCCAGCAGTTCGTGATGGAGATCAACGAGCGCGACCTGGACTGCATGTGGCGCATCCAGCGCGCTCGTGACCTGCTGCGCCCGCCCGGCACGCCGCAGGTGACCGGCGCCGCCGACGTCTAGCCCGGTCCGCGCGCTCCCCAGCGTTCGTACGAGACGAAGTCATCGAGGGCGATCCGCCGGTCACCTCGACCCTGCGGGCGCCCTCCACCCTTCGGGTAGCCGAAGGTGATGGCCATGGCCACGATCTGGTCGCCGGGGAGGTCCAGCACCTTGCGTGCGGCGTCGTCGTGCTGGATGCCCACCGGGCAGGACGCGATGCCGAGGGCGTTCGCGGCGACCATCATGTTCTGCGCCGTGCGGCCCGCATCGAACGGGCGGGAGCCCTCGGCACGGACGACCACGACGACTAGCGGGCTGCCGGGGAGGTGCGCGGTGAAGTCGCCGCAGGCCGCCAGCGCCTCCTTCTGAGCCTGCTCGCGCACGACGATGAGGCGGATGGGCTGCTCGTTCTTGGAGGAGCCCGCCATGCGAGCGGCCTGCAGGATGCGCTGCAGGTGGTCCGCCTCCACCTCGCGCGAGTCATACTCGCGCGTGTCCCGCTTGGTGATGATGGCCTCGTAGGCGTCCACGGCAACCTCCCCGAACGCGGGGAGGCTAGCACTATCGATGCGTCCTCGACGGCGGCAGGCGGAGGGGGGCGCTACCAGGACGGCGCAGCGAGCAGGTCCTCGATGGCCCCGGGGAGGGCCTCCGGATCCGTGATGGGCGCGGAGCACGTGGTGCCGGTGCAGACGTAGGCCACCTTGCTCTGGCGGGGCAGCCCCATCTGGTACATCAGGGTGGCATCCTGCTCCGGGCTGAGGCGCTGCACGGTGCGCCCCGCGAGCGGCATCCGCAGCGCGGCCCGGTGCAGCGGGTCGGCGACGCGGTCCGGCTCACCCGCCTCGAACTCCGAGACGATCTTGAACTCCGGCTCCGCCGAGAGCAGCCGGTCCACCACTCGCGCGTAGTCCGCCACCGCCAGCCCCCGCCCTTCGAGGCCGTGCGCGAACGCGCCGAGGGTGTCCTGCGCCAGGCCCACGAAGCGCTCGTCATGGGTGAGGCGGCCCAGCCAGAGGAAGGCCTCCGCGGTGGCGACGTTCACGGGCAGCGGCATGGCCGGTTCGGCCAGGAGCGCGGTGTCCTCGTGGTCGACGGCCAGGTCGCGGAAGCCGAGGCCGGGCTCGTGCCAGTCACGCTCCACGACGCGGGCGAGGGAGCGCGCGTGCTCGAAGTAGAGCGGCTGGCCGGTCACCTCGTACGCCTCGAGGAGCGCGAGGATGCTCTGGGCCTGGTCGTCCAGGATGCCGAAGCCGCGCGGTCCCCCGGCGTAGGCGTGGTACATGCCCGCCTCGCCGGCCCGCAGGTGCTGCACCATGAAGTCGACGACGCGACGGCCGCGCTGCACCCAGTCCCGCCGCTCGTATGCGACGCCTGCCGCGATCAGCCCTCGCGCAGCCACGGCCGCCGAGGCGGTGAAGACGCGCTCGTCCACCGCCGGAGGCGACAGGGCCTCGCGCTCCTCGGGCGTCGCGTCGTACCAGGCCTCGTCGGCGTCCTGCGAGCCCACGATGGCGCCCTGCGGGTGGCCAAGCGTGTCAGCGAGGAAGTCCGCGGTGCCGGCCACCGCCTCCGCGAGTGTCTCGTGCGCGCCACGGTCGGCGAGCGCCAGTTCGGCGAGCGCCAGCAGCATAGCGCCCTGGTCGCGCGCCAGCTTCTCGACGTGCGGGGCGCTCCAGTCTGGCTGGGTGGCGTAGCGGAAGAAGCCCCCGCCCTCGACGTCGTGCAGGCCGCCCTGCACCATCGCCCCCGCCACGTCGATCGCCCTCGCGAGGTGCGCGGGCTGCTCCCGCCGGAGCGAGGCGTACCGCCAGAGGCGGAGGACCGCCGGGTGGGGGAACCGCAGCGAGGCCCGCTCGCTGCCAGCGAGCGCGCCGTCCTCGCGCAGCCCGTGGTGCTCGGCGTCGTAGCGCTGGGCGAGCACCTCGAGGGCGGTGTCCAGGATGGCGGGCGTCAGGACGCCCGGGCCGCGCTGGGCTCGGGCAGCGGCGCGCTCGGCCGCGCGCATCGCTCGGGCGGCCTCCACCTGTTGCACCACGGCGTCGCGGTTGACGTACCAGGCCTCCAGGACCGTCTTCATCGCGTCCAGCATCTGGTCCGGGTCCAGGTAGGTGGCGGAGGTGATGGGGTCGCCGTCCATGGTCAGGAAGGCCGTAGTGGGCCACCCGCCCGCGTTGTACCGGGCGTTCACGTCCGGCCGCTCGTCCGTGTCCACGCGGATGCACACGAACCTCGATGCGAGCATGTCGATGACGCGCTGGTCGGAGTAGGTGGTCTCGTCCATGACGTGGCACCAGTGGCACCACGAGCCGGAGATGGAGAGGAGGACGGGGCGGTCGTGCTCACGAGCGCGGCGGAACGCGTCTTCGTCCCACTCCAGCCACGGGATCTCGGCCGCACGGTTCGGCCGCAGCGAGAAGTGGAACGGGGCGTCCCCATCGATGCGACCGGTGACCATGTCAGCGCCCTCCATCCTCCGCGATTCGGGCCTGGATCGAGCGTAACACCAACGGTGGGCCGGGCCCGGAGAGCCCCCTCTCCCCAACCCTCCCCCGCGAGGGGGGAGGGGGCCGGAGGCGGTGCGCACCGGTTCGTTGAGCAGATGGCTCAAGGTCGCCTCACAGCGATGGGGCGAGGGTTCCTGGCCGCGTTCTTGGTTCCGCGCGCCTCCGAGGTTCTCCACAAGAAGGCAAGGCTGCCGGACCAGGGGGAACGGGCCTGTCAGGGGAGGGCAGCGCGAGCGAACGAGCGGGAGCCGACCCCACGGGTCGCGTACGTCCAGAAGCGGAGGTAGCCAGTTTGATCCCCTCCCCCCTGGCGGGGGAGGGTTAGGGAGAGGGGGACTCTGCGATTGCCAGCAGAATGGCCGTCGCGACGCCCTCGAGCTCCGTCAGCACCTCCCTATCGGAGAAGCGGATGGTGCGGAACCGGTTCACTTCCAACCATCGCTCACGGACACGATCTGCAGCCCGGTGGCGCGTGTGCTCGTCACCGTCCAACTCGATGACGAGGCGGTGACTCAAGCACACGAAGTCCACGACATAGGGGCCGAGCGGCTGCTGCCGACGAAACTTGAGGTCCGCGAAGCGGTGTGCACGCAGTGTGTGCCAGAGGATTCTCTCCGCATCGGTCGGTCGACGACGGAGCGCTCTTGCCACTCGAGGGCTGGGCAAGGAGGTCCTCCGATCCCTACCGCGCGAACACCTTGCGCATCTCGTGTTCCGTGCCGCCTCGGCCGTTGGACTGGAGGGCGCCTGTGGCGGTGTAGCCGACGCGGGCGTAGAAGCGGCGCGCGCGCTCGTTGCCGGCGGCGACCCAGAGGCGGCAGGCGGGGTGGCCGGCGGCGCGGAGGTGCGCCTCCGCCATCTCGATGAGGCGCTCCGCCCAGCCGGCGCCACGGAGGTCCTCGTCTAGCCACATCTGCACGATGGCCGGCTCCGGCTCGCCCGTGGCCTCGATGGCGGCGGCGCTACCGGCGAGGCGGCTGTCACCTCGGTCCAGGACGAAGAGGGCGAAGTCGTCCGAGGTGGCGGTGCGAAGGACGAAGCCCTCCCAGTCTGCGTACTCCCGAAGGAGGGCGTCCTGAAGCGTGGTGCCGTACGCCTCGGGCGCCTCGGTGAGCGCACGGATGCGCATCGCGCGGTACGCCTCCAGCTCGCCGGCGCGGATGCGACGCACGTCCATCGAGGGCTCCTCCGGGGCGCCTTCGACGATCGGGGTCAGATGCCCAGGTCGTGCTTGCCGATGAGCGCCCGGGCCAGCGAGGTGCGGCCCAGGTGGCCGTTGCCGTGGGCGACCAGCACCTGCAGGACGTGCTCGCCCTTCGTGCGCTCACCCCACGGGACGAGTTTCGTCACTTCGGCGAGTTGCGCCTCGGTCATCGCGCCCAACTTCTCGACGATGGCAGCCTTCGTAGCGTCGATGTACTCGCAGAACTGCGCGGGCTCGGGGAAGCGGAGGGCGCGCGCCTCCTCATCCGTCATGCCGGTGCCCTGGGCGACCTTCGGGAGGTTGAAGCGCTCCTCGAAGCCGCCGCGCAGCCAGACCGGCTGCTCGCGGTCGAAGACGAAGAACACCACGTTGTCCGCGGTGCGCACCACATGCCAGATGTCGAAGCCGATCGAGTGCGCGGTGGGGCCGGGCTGGTGGTTCAGTTCCTCCAGCGTGAGGTCCTCCACGCTGCGGCGGCAGTTGTCCAGCAGCCGCCCCACGTGCAGCGCCAGTTGCTCCGGTAGCGAGACCTTCTCCGTGACCGTGTCCGTCATCGATGCCCCTCCTGCTCCTCCGACCGACTAGTTGCGACGCGCAGAGTAGATGACCCAGGCGCCCAGCAGGATGAGCGCCAGCGGCCAGAAGAGGCTGAAGCCGGCCCAGCCCCAGAAGGGCATCCACACCCAGGACTGGCGCAGGAGCAGCATCAGTCCCACCGCCACGATGATGATGCCGACGAGCAGCGAGCCGTCCACGCCCTCGCCGTCGCCACGCCTCGATGCAGGCGAGGACGACGCGCGCGGGGAGGCGGGCCGCTCGCCCTCCGCGTCCGGCATGACGAACCACATGATGATGTACGCCACGGCGGCGCCACCGCCGATGGGCGGCAGGAACAAGGCCACGACCCACAGCACCCGCACGAGAGTGGGGTCTATCTCGAAGTACTCCGCGAGGCCGCCCGCGACGCCGCCGAGTTTGCGGTCGTGGCTCTTGGTCAGGCGCCTGCGGCCGGAGGGGGGCTCCTGCGACATCGGGGCGCTACTTCGCCCGCTCGCGCAGCAGCCCCTCGATGACCTCCAGGTCGGCGTCCGAGATCTTGTGGAGGTTGCCCCGGAAGCACATGCCTAGCTTCTTGGGGCCGAAGTTGCGGGTCTTGTCCAGCAGGTCCGTGATCTCGCGCACGTCTACCTCGTTGCCCGGCTTCGCCACCACCACGGGCTTCGTGGCGATGCGGAAGGGGAAGTCCTCGCCGGGCTTGCCCTCTGACTCCAGGCCAATGTCCTCGTGGTCCTCGTACGCCTCGCCGGTGACCTCCACCACGCTGCCGAACTTCACCTGCTGCGTGAGGTAGAAGACGATGCGATCACCCGGCTGCATCTCGCCGGACTGCTTCCGCCGGGACGACTTGAACGCCGTGACATCGAAGTTGCGCTCGCGCAGCACCTCGTAGTTCTCGGGCGAGCCGACGGTGATCCAGGCTTGCATGGTGGGCGCTCCAATCTCGTAACCGGTCGCATGAGGATAGGCGAAGCGTGAAGTGCACCCATGCCAGGCACGGAGAAGCCCCGCTCTCGCGGGGCCTCTTGCTGTCCTCGATGGGCGTCCTGCCGGCTAGTGGCAGGGGCGAGGGGTGCCGCCGCCGTCCGCGGCCTGGAAGGACGAACCACAGGCGCAGGAGGAGACCGCGTTCGGGTTGTAGATGGTGAACCCGGACTTCATCAGGTCCTCGACGTAGTCGATCTCCGCGCCGGCGATCATCGGCTTCGATTCGCGGTCTATCACGATGCGGACGCCGTCTTCCGCCTCGATGACCTCGTCCTCCTCCTCCAGGGAGGGGGCGATGGACATGCCGTACTGGTAGCCAGAACAGCCGCCACCCACGACGAAGACGCGGAGCATGGACTGATCCTGCCCCTTGGAGGCCAGGATGTCATTGGCCTTCGTGGCGGCCCGCTCCGTGATCGTAACCAAGGGGCCGAGAACCTCCGGGGCCTCCGGCTGCTTGGAGATGGTGGCGCCCATGCCGGGCAGGGGTGCTGCGCTCATGCGATCCCTTTCGGGCTCCGTCCGTACGAGGCGATCCCGTACATCACAAGTTTAGCAGACTTCCGCCGCCATACCTCACGCTTGCTGGACACCCCTAGAGCGCGGTCACCAGGTAGCCGCACTGGAACTCATGCGGCACGTCCGAGACGTCCAGCGCCGTCACGCGCCCGCCGATGAGCGCCTCCAGCATGGTGCGGTCGTGCTCGCAGGGGAGCACACGGCCGCTCTCGCCCTCCACGCGTGTGCAGAGGCAGCCGCGGCCCAGCAGGCGCAGCCCTCGACCGTCCGGCGACGGGGCAACCTGGAAGTCGATGCCCTCCTCCGCCACCAGGGCTGCCGCCGACTCGGCGCGCTCCTGGAGCGTGCGCCCGGTCACGCGAGGGCCGTAGTCGGCGGCGATCCTCGATGCCATGCGCTCGAAGACGACCGACGCGATCTGCTTGCCGCTGCGGCCGGCGGTCTCCTCGCGCTCCAGCCCCACGATCTCGCCCAGCAGACGCTGCGTTACGCGCACGTAGTGGTGGGGGAAGGCGTCCGCCCCCGCTTCGGTCAGCGAGAACAGGTGGCGAGGGCGTCCCGTGCCGCCCCGGACCTGGGTGACGCGCACGTAGTTGTCGCGCTGGAGCACGTCCAGGTGGCGGCGGACCGTCGCGCCCGCGAGGCCGAGCTCGGTCGCGAGGTCGTCCACGCCCATGGACTGGTGGCGACGTAGCAGGGCGAGGATCTCCTCGCGCGTACCGTCGATGCGTGCGCCGGCCATGGCATCAGAGTAGCAGGTTTAGATCGTTTTCAAGCGAAAAACGTTCTAAAGAGGAAGAACGGGCGCTCGGGCGTATCCTCGGCCTATGCAGCAGCAGTCGCGCGTGTACCTGGACCATGCGGCCACTACTCCGCCCAACCCGGAGGTGGTGGAGGCGATGCTGCCGTTCCTCCGGGGCGACGGCGGCACCTGGCACAACCCATCCTCGATCTACGTGGAGGCGCAGGAGGCGCGGAAGGCCATCGACCGCGCCCGCGCGTCCATCGCGAGGCTCATCGGCGCGGCCGATCCGGACGAGGTCATCTTCACCTCGGGCGGGTCGGAGTCGGACAACCTGGCCCTCCGGGGCGTGGTGGCCGCCTCGACGCGTCGAGGTCGGCACGTGGTGACGACGGGCGTAGAGCACCATGCGGTGCTGGACCCGCTGGAGCAGATGGAACGGGAGGGGACGGCGGAGGTCACGGTGCTCCCCGTGGAGCGCGACGGCCGCGTGTCGCCCTCCGCGGTGGCGGACGCGGTGCGCGAGGACACGGTGCTGGTCTCCGTGATGCACGCGAACAACGAGGTGGGCGCGCTCAACGACATCGCGGAGGTCGTGCGCCTCGTGAAGTCGAAGAACCCTCGGACGGTGGTGCACACGGACGCGGTGCAGTCGGCGGCGCATCTGGGCGTGCACGTGGACCGGCTGGGCGTGGACCTGATGACGTTCACGGCGCACAAGTTGTACGGGCCTCGAGGCGCGGGGGCGCTGTACGTGCGCCACGGGACGCCGCTACAAGGCCAGGTCCTCGGTGGCGGGCAGGAGCGACGCATCCGCGCCGGCACCGAGAACACGGCGGCCATCGTCGGCTTCGCGCGGGCCATGGAGGTCGCGTGGGAGCGTCGCGAAGCGGACCTGGCCCACGAGCGCGCGTTGCAGGAACGCCTGATCGACGAACTCCCGCGCCGCGTGCCCATGCTCGCGATCACCGGCCCGAGGCGCATCGATGACCGGCTGCCCGGCAACGTCTCGTGCGCCGTCGGCTACGTGGAGGGCGAGAGCGTACTGCTCGCCCTCGACCTCGCGGGGTTCGCGGCGTCCTCCGGGTCGGCGTGCACCACGGGGTCCGTGGAGCCGAGCCACGTGCTGGTGGCCATGGGCATGCCGGAGGACCTGGCGCGCGGTTCGCTGCGCTTCAGCCTGGGGCGGATGAACACAGAGCAGGACGTCGAGCGGCTGCTGGAGGCCCTCCCGCCCATCGTGCAGCGCCTGCGCGCGCTCTCCCCCGTGCCAGCCACGGAGCCGCCGGCCGCGTGGGCGGAGTGGCTGGGGTAGCCTCCCCGCGTTGTCTCCGCGTTGCCGCTGACTCCCTGCGGGCGATAGCATCGAGGCCACACACCAGAGCGGGGGCACGCTTTGACCGACTTGCCGATCCTCAGCGCCAGCGGCCCGATCTCGGGCGCGTCCTCGCGCGTCCTGCACGCGCAGGCGGGCGAGACGGCCATCCCCTACCCGGGCACGCGCACGGGCGAGGCGGAGCAGGCGGCCATCGAGGAAGAAGTCCGCAAGAACATCCTGGTCACCTCCGTGGACGGGATGCTGAACTGGGCTCGCGCGCACTCGCTGTGGCCGGCCATGTTCGGCCTCGCCTGCTGCGCCATCGAGATGATCGCGTCGGCGTCCTCGCGGTATGACATCGCGCGGTTCGGATCAGAGGTGTTCCGCGCGTCGCCCCGGCA
>CAYTRA010000067.1:0-9830 GCA_964439675.1 uncultured Dehalococcoidaceae bacterium | reverse complement strand
GATCATGGCGAACCACCCCGACCGCTGCCTGACCTGCCACCGCCGCGTCCACTGCATGCCGGGCGACATCTGCCTGCGCGACGACGTGGTCACCCACCGCTGCCTGACCTGCTCCAAGAACTACCGCTGCGAACTGCAGACCTCCTGCGAGAACGTGGACCAGGGCGAGTTCGAGGAGCCATACGTCGGCGAGGCGCGCTCCTACTACGAGACGCCGCCCCCGGAGCCGGACCGCGGCAACCCCTACCTGGAGTTCGACCCGCAGATGTGCATCCTGTGCACGCGCTGCGTCCGCGCCTGCGACGACCTGCGCCACACCGGCGCGGTCACGCTCTCCGGCAAGGGCCACACCACCATGATCGCCTTCGGCACGGGCGGCCAGGTGCACGAGTCCGACTGTGACTTCTGCGGCGCCTGCATCGACGTGTGCCCCACGGCCACGCTGATGGAGAAGCCCAACAAGTGGGTGGGCCGCGCGGACGACTGGACCAACTCGGTCTGCAACTCCTGCTCCGTGGGCTGCACCATCTCCTACGGCATCAACGACGACTTCGGCCCCACCATCGTGAAGCCGGACCGCGTCAATCCGGCCTCGCGCGACCAGATCTGCGTCCGCGGCCGCTTCCACTACGACGCCATCCCGGACAAGCAGCGCCTCTCCCGCGCGCTGGTGCGCGCCGGGGACCGACTGCTCCCTGCCTCCTTCGACGACGCCCTGTCGAGGGCTGTCGAGGCCGTGACGAGCGTGAAGCAGTCGGCGGGCGCGGGCGCCATCGCCGTCCTCGACTCGCCGATGGCTACGAACGAGGAGTCGTTCGTCCTCGCGGAGATCGCTCGCGCGATCGGCACGCCGCACGTGGACTTCGCATCCGGCGCGGTGCATCGAGCCGTCTCGCAAGCCCTGGTGGCTGCGTTCGGCACGGACCGGCTGCCGGCGAGCATGGCGGACGTGGAGCACAGCGACACCATCGTCGCCATCGCGCGCGACCTGGAGGAGTCCCACCAGGTCGTCTCGCTGCGCATCCGCGACGCGGTGGTGAAGCGCCGCGCGAAGGTGGTGCTGGTCTCGCCCATGTGGAGCGAACTGGACGGCTTCTCGCACGCCGTGATCCGCGTCCAGCCCGGCCACGAGGGTACCGTCACGCAGGCCCTGGTGGACGGCAACGTCGCCCCTGCCGGTGTGGACGCGGCGCAGTGGGAGGCCGCCCTGGCCGCCATCGCGGAGGCGAAGGCCAACGCAGAGTCGCTGGCCACGGTCATCTACGCCCCGAACAACCAGGAGGCCGCGCTCGCCGGTGAGGGCGCGAAGGCCGCCGCCAACCTGGCGATCGCCCTCCGTGGCTCCGCCGCCGCCGACCACCTGCTCTATATGCCCACCGAGGCGAACGTCCGAGGCGCGGCCGACATGGGCCTGGCCCCGGCCGCCGGCGGCAAGTCGTTCGCAGAGGTCATCGCGGCGGCCCAGGCCGGCGAGGTCAAGGCGGTCATCCTGCACGGCGACAACCCGCTGCTCACGGCCCCCGGCGGCGCGGCCATCGAGACGGCGCTCCGGAACCTCGAGGCGTTCATCGTCATCGATGACGTGCGCTCGACGGTGGCGGAGCACGCGACGGTGGTGCTGCCGCAGGCGCCGTTCTTCGCCTCCAGCGGCACGCTGACGAACGCGGACCTGCACGTCTTCCGACACAACGCCGCCCCGAAGCAGGGCCAGCAGGCGCAGCCCGGCCTGGCCGTGCTGCAGGCGCTGGGCAACGCCCTGGGCGCGTCGCTCGCCTACCAGTCGCACACCGGCGTCACGGAGGCCATCGCGGCAGCGGTGTCCGGCTACCCCACCCCGTCGGCGCTGGCCGCGGCTCCGGGTGGCACTCGCGTGGTCGGCACGCCCTCGAAGGCGTCGGCGCAGCCGGTGGCCGCGCCGCCGGTCCGAGGCGAGGGCGAACTGGCGCTCATCACCGGGCGGTCGCTCTACCACTCGTGGGAGGGCTCCTCGATCCGCTCGGAAGAGGCGGACAAGTTGCACCGCGAGGAGCAGGCCTGGATCAACCCCCGAGACGCCGAGGCCGCCCGCGTGCGCACGGGCGACGTCATCGACCTCGTGGGCGCGGGCGGCACCGTGCGCATCGGCGTGCGGCTGGACGACGGCGTGCCTCCGGGCACGGTGTACGTCCCGCAGTACTTCGACGCCGGCGCGGTCATGGCCCTGTTCCCGCTGAACGGCCAGGGCGCGGGGATCCCCGCCGTGCGCGTGCGCGCGCTCCAGCCCGCCTGACGTCGGACAACCATCGAGGCGTGCGATGACGCCCCCTGCCCCGCGAGCGTGGGAGCCGGGCGAGACCGTGGCGCTCCGCTACCTGACGCGTGACGGGCGTCCCGGCATGTCCTGGCCCGCGCTCGTGGTGCAGGACGATCCGGACGCCCTCCTGGTGCTCTTCATCCCGCAGGGCGCGACCTACAAGCAGTGGCGCGTCACCCGCTCCGACGATGGCTCGGCACCGTCGAGGACGCTCGTGGACGGCACGTGGCGTCGCGACACGTTGCGGCTCCTGTACCCCGGCCGGCACCACTCGATCTGGCTCTCCTGGGACGGCCCCGCGGACTCCGAGGGCCCTCGGTCGTTTCATGGCTACTACGTGAACCTGGAGGAGCCCTTCCGCCGCACCGGCATCGGCGTGGACACGAACGACCACGCGCTGGACGTGGTGGTGACGCCTGACCTGGCGTGGACGTGGAAAGACGTGGACGAACTGGAGCGGCGCGCGCGGGAGGGCATCTACTACCCCGACTTCGCCGCCCGCGTCCGTGCCGAGGCAGAACGAGCGATCGAGGACCTGGAGGCGCGGCGGCCGCCGTTCTCCGGGGAGTGGGTGGAATGGACGCCGGATCCCGCGTGGACACTACCGCTGCTGCCTCCGGACTGGGAGCGAGAACCGCCGGTGCTGTGGCCGGAACGCCTCGCGGCGTACGCCGACGCAGATGCGCCGCGCCCGTGACGCTCACCGTGCTCGGGTACCCTGACTCCATGGACGATGATGGCATGGACACGCGGCCCGACGGCTGGATGCCGCTCCTCGTGGCGAAGGCCGCCGAGCGCGCCGAGGCGTGGGCGCTCGCCCTCGACGAGGCGGGCATCGACGTGCGCGTGGAGATCACGGACCGGCAGATCGCGCAGCCCGGCAACTCGCCGCTGGTGGGCGTGCTGGGTGCGATGCCGCTGGACTTCGTCCACATGCTGGTCGTGCGTCGCGAGGACCGCGAGCGCGCCTTCGCGACGCTGGTGGACGCGGGCTGGGACGGCCGGGAGGGGCGCATCTGGCGCCGGCGCACCGTGGACACGCGGGACATCATGGTGGGGTCAGCCCTCGCCGTGGGGGCGCTGCTAGTGTTCGTGCTGCTGCGGATCGCGGTGTCCTGACGAATGACTGACCGCCTGCGGCTCTTCCCCCTGCACACCGTCCTCTTCCCCGGACAGTCGCTGGCCCTCCAGGTCTTCGAGGAGCGCTACCGGACGCTGGTCGCGGAGTGCCTGGAGACGGGCGAGGACTTCGGCGTGGTGCTGATCAAGGACGGCCCGGAGGTCGGCGGAACGGCCATGCCGCACCGGGTGGGAACCACGGCCCGCATCCAGCGCTTGTCACCCACTCGCGACGGCCGGCTGGCGCTGCGCGCCGTGGGCGTCCGCCGCTTCCGCATCCTGGAGACGCTGGACGACCGCCCCTACCTGGGCGCGCTGGTCGAGTACCCCGTGGACGAGGCGGCCGAGGTGCCCGAGGACCTGCTGGAGGAGACCCGTTCCCGGTATCGCAAGTTGCAACACCTCCGCGACACCATCGCGAACGAGTACCATCGGGAGGTCGAGGTGCCGGAGGGCGCGGGGGCGCTCGCGGACGCAGTCGGCGGGGTGGCGCGGGGCTTCGCGAGTGAGCGAGTGCTCCAGCGCATGCTGGCCACGCTGGACGTCCGCAAACGCCTGGAACAGGCCTCCGAAGTCCTCGCCGGAACGATCACCGCAACGCACCAACAGGCGCAAGCGGTGGTGGCACAACGTTGGGCGCGTGTAGAGCGAAGAAATTGAGCGTACGCGTACGCCCTTCACCACGTTGCGCATGCAGCGACAATCCGCGACAAGGGTACGCGGGTGTGTCGCGGATTCCGACGATTACTCCATGACCGAGCGTACATATCGCGCCGGCGCCGCAGGTCCGTCCGAGGACACGGAGGCGGCGACGGAGGCGCTCCAGGGCGGCATGAAACAGGGTACTGACGCGCCGACGCCACCCGACCAGCGCTCGGGGTGGCTCATCGTCCGTCGTGACGGCACCATCGTCACGGCGGAACGCCGCGCGTGCTCCCTGCTGGGCGCGCCGGACGCGGATGCGTTGACCGGACGCGACTGGGCCTCCCTCCTCCCCTTCGAGGGCGCACCACGCGAGGCGCGCCTGGCGCTGGTCACCGGAGGCTCCTGGGCCGGCCGCCTGGTCTACCGCTACGCCCGCGACGAGGTGCCCCTGGAGACGGTCATCTCCCCCGTCAGCCGCTCCACCGATCTGTGCGTCGTCAGCCTGGCGCCCTCGCCATCGCATGCACCGCCCGGGACGCCCGAGAGTGCGGCGCCGGCGGAGCGCGCCTCCGGCGAGCGGCCCGCGCGCCCTCGGCACGGCGAGCCGGAGCGCGCAACGCCGCCGACGCACCGCCCGCCGCTCGCCCCACCTCGCGAGGCGTTCCGTCCGGAGGGGGCGGCCGAGCGGGACGAGCACGTACTGTCGGCACAACTCGAGGTGCACGAGGCACTGCACGATGTCCGCGAGGCGGGCGCAGCGGCACGTGCGGTCCTGCAGGCGCTCCAGCCGGCGGTGCCGTTCGACTGGGGCGCGGTCATGCGGTTCGAAGGGGAGGACGTGGTGGTCCTCGCCACCTACCCCTCGCCCATGGCCGGGGTCGCCGCTGGCGCCCGCTGGACGCCACCCTCTGACGTCGAAGCGCTCGTCTACGCCTCGGGCGAGCCGGCGCTCGAGGGGGACGTTGCCGGGCGCGCGGAGGGCGCCGACGGGACCGGGGACACGTCTCCCCTGTCGCGCCTACCCGCCTTCGGTTTACGTTCGCGCGTAATACTGCCGCTCTACGCGGGGAGCAGAGTGGCCGGTATCATGGCGCTCTACCGTGGCGGCACGCGCGGCTTTGACGCCTACGCCGGCATGAGCGCAGAACGTACCGTCAGACGCCTCGGCGAGGTGCTGGGTAGCCAGGAAGACACGCCAGACACCCCCGTGAGCACAACCCCGGACATGCCTGCCATCGAGAAGCCGGCCTCGGACGCCGGCGTCGCGTCCACGCCTCGCGTCCCCGAGCGCGTCGAGGACCCGGCGCTGGAGCACCCTGCACCTCGTGTCGTGGAGCGTGCCCCTGCGGACGACCTCGCCCCCGGCCACGTGCACGACTCGGAACCGCCGAGCGCGCCCCCGGAGCCGGTGACGCCGTCCGGCAGCATCCCGGAGCACGCGCTGCACGCCTCCCGCCTGGAGTCGCTCGGGGAACTGGTGGCCGGCGTGGCGCACGAGTTGAACAACCCGCTCACGGCCATCCTGGGCTACGCCCAGATCGTGTCCTCACTCGAGGACGCGGAACGCGAGCGCGCGCTACGCACCATCGAGGCGGAGGCGCATCGCGCCTCGCGGATCGTGCGCAACCTGCTGGCCTTCGCGCGCCAGCGACCGAGCGAGCGCCGCCCCACAGACATCGAGGGCGTGCTCCGTCGCATCATCGACCTGCGCCGCTACTCGTTGGAGGTGGACGACGTGCGCGTGATCACGCGCTTCGGCCATGTCCCCCCGGTGCGCGTGGACGAGGGACAGTTCGAGCAGGTCTTCCTCAACCTGTTGAGCAATGCCCACCAGGCGCTCCAGGCCAGTGGGGGCGAGGTCCAGATCAGCACGTGGACCCGGGACGGCTACGTCTACATCTCCTTCGCGGACGACGGCCCCGGCGTGCCGGAAGCACTCCGCTCCCGCGTCTTCGACCCGTTCTTCACCACTCGCGAGGTGGGAGCGGGCGAGGGGATGGGGCTCTCCATCGTCTACGGCGTGGTGACGAACCACGGCGGGCGCACTTGGGTGGAGTCATCTCCCTCGGGCGGCGCCAACGTGATCGTCCAGGTGCCGCTCGAAGCAGGTGAGGCCTCGGAGACGGGGCGCGCCGCGACCTCGCCGCCGCCGCGCACGGCCCCAGTCTCCGGCAACGGGGCGGCGGCGCCGGCGCGCGCGCGTGTGGAGGGCCTGCGCATCCTGGTGGTGGACGACGAGGCGCCCGTGCGGGCCTTGACGCAGGAGATCCTGTCGAGCCAGGGTTACCAGGTGGTGACGGCTGAGAACGGCCAGACCGCCCTGCGCCTACTGGAGGCGCAGGACTACGGCCTGGTGATCACGGACCTGCGCATGCCCGGCCTGAGCGGCGCGGACCTCTACCACGAGATTCAGCAGCGCTGGCCACAGCTCCGTCAGCGCGTCCTCTTCGTCACCGGAGACATCGAGGGCGACCGCGGCGGCCGAGCGCTGGACCGCGAACAGGTCCGCTACCTGGAGAAGCCGTTCACCACGCAGGACCTGCTGGGCGCCATCCGCGGGATCCTGAACGGAACCGCGGGGGCCTCGTAGCAGACGCCCTGGCCGATGTGCGGCGGTGCGCTAGTGGGCGCCCTCGTTATGTCGGTTGGCCTCGTTCCGGTCGGACGAGACCCCCAGGAAGATCGCGAAGCCAAAGCCGCTCACCAGCAGCACCGCACCGGCAATCCAGGCGATCGGGTCGAACTCCATCTTGGACCTCCTTCTGACACCGATGCTGTGCCTGCATGCGTCTAAGACGGAGGGCTGAGCGTCCCGCCTCAGGCGGGACCAACGGCTCGTGACAGCAAGACGGCGGCCCGTGGGGCCGCCGTTTCTGCACTCAACGTGGGGAGGACGGTGGAGGCTACTGCTCCACCAGTTCGCCACGCCGCTTTCGGTCATCACGCTCCGCGATCACACCCAGGGAGATCGCAAAGGCCAGGCCGACCACCAGCAGCACGGCGCCAACCGCAAGTGCCATTCGGACTCCTTCCAACTGAGCCAGCCAGACACGGCTCGGCATGCTCATCGTGGCCCAAGTGGCACTTTTTTTGAAGTGTCTTTGTCCCGTTATAATCGGGACTTTCAACCACAAAACGGAAATTCCATAACGAAACGAAACGGCGGCCACGTGGCCGCCGTTTTCTGCGAGAAAAAAGTGTCGGAGGCTGTTAGTCGCCGGTCTCCATGGGGTAGCCCGCGGCGGCCCAGGCGTCGTGACCGCCCTCCACGTTGTAGATGTCCGTGACGCCCACGGAGGCGGCGAACTCCGCCGCGACGGCGGAGCGCTGGCCGGACTTGCAGATGAAGAGCACAGGGCGGTCGCGGGCGATCTTGTCCGCCTGCACCAGCGTCGCCATGTGCTGGATGCGGAGCGAGCCGGGGACGTGGCCCTCGGCGTGCTCGTGTGGCTCGCGCGAGTCGATGACCTGCACGTTGCCCTCGTCGATCATCTGCTTCGCCTCGTGGACGTCGATCCGCGTGAACGGCTCGTCGGGGCGCTTCTCTGCCATCCGATATCCTCCAGCCAGTCAATCGCCGCCCGCTCCACCGCGGGTGCATCCATGTCGGTGTACGGGATCAGTCGGAATGTCGAGTTCACCACTCGGGATGTCGAGTTTAGCACCGCATCCGCTCACGTTCGGCATCGACCTGCGCTCCGGGCCGCGCTACCCGACGGGCGTCGCCCTCATGTCGGCCGCCCGTCGCGTCCATCGCCTGGCCGTGCTTCGCGAGGACCACGACATCATCGAGGCTGTCCGGGCGGCGTCGCCGCGCGTGGTCGCCATCGACGCCCCACTCGGGCTGCCGGAGGGCCGGTGTTGCGCGCGGACGGACTGCGAGTGCGCGCGCTTCGGCATCATGCGGGAGGTGGACCGCGTGTGCGCCGCGGAGGGCTACCGCCCCTTCCCCTCGCTCCTGCCCTCCATGGTGCGCCTCACGCTTCGCGGCATCGCCCTGCGCGAGCGCCTGGAGGCCGAGGGCTACGAGGTCATCGAGGTCTATCCCGGCATGTCCCAGGACGTGCTCGCCATCTCTCGCAAGCGCGGTGGCGTGGATGCGCTGCGGCGCGGCCTGAAGCGCGCGGGCGTCCGAGGCCTCCCGCGTCGCCGCATCTCGCACGACGAGCTGGACGCCGTCACCTGCGCGCTCACGGCGCACCTCTACCTGGAGGGCGCCGCCGAGACCATGGGGCCCGGCTTCCCCGTCCCGCTGGTGCTGCCCGCGCGCGACCGAGACTGGGGCGCCGCCACCGTCTGAGCGCCGTCGAGGGCGTGCGGGTGCCGTTCCCGCGTACAATCCGGGCATGCGCGCGCCGGATCTCTCCCACACGCCCTCGTGACCCGCGTCTTCGTGACTCGCGCCCTCCCGGGCGGCGACGAGCCCGGGTCGCCGCTGGCGCGTGTGCGCGAGGCGGTCGACGACCTCGGCGTGTGGGCGGAGGACGCCCCTCCGCCGCCGGAGACGCTGCGCCAACGCATCGAGGGCTGCGACGGCCTGCTCACGATGCTTACGGAGCGCGTGGACGCCTCGCTGCTGGACGCGCGGCCGTCCGTCCGCGTGGTCGCGAACCTGGCGGTGGGCTACGACAACATCGATGTCGCTGCGTGCACGGAGCGCGGGGTGCTGGTGACCAACACCCCCGGCGTGCTGACCGACGCGACGGCGGACATGACGTGGGCGCTGCTCCTCGCCGCCGCGCGACGCCTGCCAGAGGGTCGCGCCGCCATCGAGGCGGGCGAGTGGGGGCCGTGGCACCCCTCGTGGCTGCTGGGCAGCGAGGTCACCGGGCGCACGCTGGGCATTGTGGGTCCGGGACGCATCGGCGCGGCCGTAGCACGCAGAGCGCAGGGTTTCGACATGCGCGTCCTCTACGCAGGCCGTCGGGAGAAGCCGGACTTCCCCGGCGAGTTCGTACCCCTCGATGACCTGCTGCGGCAGGCGGACTTCGTCTCCGTCCACGTCCCTCTGACAGCCGAGACGAGCGGCATGTGTGACGCGGAGTTCTTCGAGCGTATGCAGCGGCACGCGATCTTCGTGAACACGGCGCGGGGCCCGGTGGTGGATCAGCCCGCGCTCATCGAGGCGCTCCGCGACCACCGCATCGCCGGCGCGGGGATCGACGTGATGACGCCGGAGCCGCTGCCGCCGGACGACCCGCTGCTCGATACGCCTCGGCTGGTGGTGGCGCCGCACCTGGGCAGCGCGACGCTGGAGACGCGGACGAAGATGGCGCACCTGGCGGTGGACGGCCTACTGGCGGGCCTCGCGGGAGAGCGCCCGGAGCACCTGGTGAACCCGGACGCATGGGACCGCGCCGGCAAGAGGGGACAAGGATCGCGATGACGAACCCTGATCCGCAGGGACGCCTGTGGCTGGCGGAGACCCTGTGGCGGCTGGGCGCGATTCAGTTCGGCGACTTCTCGCTGGGGCGCACGGTGCGGAACTCGCCCGTCTACCTGAACGCCAAGTTGCTCATCTCGCGGCCGGATGCCCTGAAGCGCACGGTGCGCCTGATCCAGGACGAACTGGAACTCGGCATGGCGATGCGAAACCGGCTGGTCGAGCCGTTCGACGCGATCGCGGGTGTGCCCATCGGTGGGCTGCACATCGCGACGGCGCTGGGGCTGCAGATGGACCGGCCGCTGCTGTACCTGCGGCCACCGCGGTCGCCGGAGGAGATGCTGAACCCGCACATCGAGGGCATCTACCGGCCGGGCCAGCGCGTGCTGG
>CAYTRA010000066.1:0-9873 GCA_964439675.1 uncultured Dehalococcoidaceae bacterium | reverse complement strand
GGAAGTGCGCCGACCACTCCGGCGAGACGGCGAACACCTCGCTCAGCATCAGCGGGCCAGATCCGGAAGGGTAGTGAGCAGGCGCGTGGTGTAGTTCACCATCGTCCCGATCATCCAGGGCCCGAAGATCGCGGAGACGGCGAACACCGCGAAGATCTTCGGCACGAACGTCAGCGTGACCTCGTTGATCTGCGTCATCGCCTGGAAGACGGACACCAGCATGCCGACCACGAGGCTCACGATGAGGATCGGCGCGGCCACCAGCAGCGTGGTGGTCAGCGCGTCCTGCGCGAGGCTGATGACGGTGGCGTCGGTCATTTGCGGGTGAACTCCTATACGGACGCGCGGATCAGACGACGAAGGATCTGACCAGCGAGCCGATGATCAGGCCCCATCCGTCCACCAGGACGAACAGCAGGATCTTGAAGGGCAGGGAGACCACGACCGGGGGGAGCATCATCATGCCCATCGACAGCAGCGCCGATGAGACGACGATGTCGATGATCAGGAACGGGATGAAGATGATGAATCCCATGAGGAACGCAGTCTTCAGCTCGCTCACGATGAAGCCCGGGATGATCACGTAGGTCGGCACGTCGTCCACGGTCGCCGGACGCGTGTCCTGCGAGAGCCCCACGAACAACTCCAGGTCCGACTCCCGCGTCTGCGCCAGCATGAACTTGCGCAGCGGCTGCTCCGCCCGGTCGAGGGCTTCCGACTGGTCGATCTCGCCAGCGAGGTAGGGCTGCAACGCCTGGTCGTTCACGGTCGTCCACACGGGCGCCATTACGAAGACCGTGAGCAGGAACCCGATGCCGATAAGCACCTGGTTCGGCGGCAACTGCGGCACACCCACGGCGTTCCGCAGCAGCGACAGCACGATCACGATGCGGGTGAACGAGGTGACCATGATCAGCAGCGCCGGCGCGAGCGAGAGCGTGGTCAGCAGCAACAGCAACTGCACACCGGTCGCGCGCCCCGAGGGGTCGTCCACCGACTCTGGCCCCAGCCCCGGCGCGGTCACGGATCCGTCCGCGGCCACGCACCCCGAGGACAGCGCGAGCACGAGCCCCGCGCCCAGCGCGAGGCCCGCGGTGCGGCGGGAGACCTTCACCCGCCGGAACGGCCAGTGGCGACCGCCGTCCTTCATCGATCAGCCGGCGTTCCGTCGCGCGGCCGCAATGGCGCGCTGTAGGTCCGCGATCTGCTCGTCCCGCGAGGGCCCTGCGCCCGCGTTTGCCTCTGCCGTCGGAAGCGTCGAGGTCTGCCCGTAGCCAGATCGCGCGCGCAGCCCGGCCACGCTCGGCGCACCGCGCACCTCCACCGCCTCGATGCTCGCGAGCGTGCGCTCGAAGAGCGACTGGCGCCCCTCGGCAGCCGGCTCCTGTTCCGCGCCCGTCGCTCGCGAGGCGGGACGGCGCGTGGTGCCGGCCAGCACGGACCGCAGCCCGGCCAACCGCGCCTTCCGAGGCGTACTCGATGCCTGCGGCTGCGCCTCGGTCTGTGTGTCGCCTCGGAGGGCGCGTTGCGCCGCCCGCTGCTCGCGCATGCGCTCGTCCATGACGCGACGTCGCGTGTTGATCGCGACCAGCCCCGCAGCTAGCGACGACACGAGCGAGGTGACGCCACCCCTCGCGAGGGCGCGCGTGGGCGCCTCCTCCGGGCGTTCCGCCAGGCGGCGCAGTTCTTCCGGGTCATCCACGGTCATGAGTTGGGTGATGCGCTCGGGCGTCGCGCCCACCAGCACCGCGCGGTCGCCCAGCCGCACCAGGTGTAGCGTGCGGTTCGGGCCCAGCGCGTGCGTCTCCAGCACCTCGAGGGCGCCGAGGCGCCCGCCTCGCCCGCCCTGGTGCATGCGACGCACGTACCAGCGCATACCGGCCACGGCCACCCAGATCACCGCCACCACCAGCGCCAGCCGCACGCCGAGGCCGAACCACTCGCCGAGGCCGAACGACGACACGCCGCCGCCCACCTCGGTGGTGCTCTCGGCCTCCTGCGCGGAGGCGACGGTGAGCGCGAGCATGGCGACGCTCGCGCCGGCCAGGGAGGCGAACAGCGCGCGGAGCGGGCGGGACGCGAAGCGGCGCATCGCTACGCCCCCATCGCCTGCGCCCGGCGCCGCGGAGAGACGATCTCCGTGACGCGGACGCCGAAGTTCTCGTCCACCACCACCACTTCGCCGCGCGCGATCAACTGGTCGTTGACCAGCACGTCCACGGGCTCACCGGCGAGCTTGTTCAGTTCCACCACGGAGCCCGGGCCCAGCGTCAGCACCTCCTCCACGGTCAGGGAGGTCCGCCCCAGTTCCACCGTGACCCGCATGGTCACGTCCATGATCAGGTCCAGCGACCGCCGCTCGGCCTGCGAGGGCGAGGCGTCGCTGAGCGGGGGGAAGCGGACGGGGTGCACATCCACGTCTTCTCGGGCTCCTGCTCCGAAGGTCCCTGCGGGACGCAGGGTGGAGATGTTGTCGGCGTCATCGAGAGGCAGCGCCGGCTCTGGCGGCGCGGGCGCCTCGCCGGGGACACCGCCTTGCAGGTCGTGGAGCAGGGTGGGCGAGGCGATCTCGTCCAGCGGGTCCATGGCGATGCCCGGGCCGGCGAACGCGTCCAGGAACGCCTGCGGCGCCAGCAGCACCACGCGCGCCGGCTCGCCGCTGGTCAGGCCCAGCGTCGCGTCCGCACGCACTACCGCCCGGCCCTCCGCGGCCTCCACGACCAGCCCGAGGATGCCCGGGGCGTCGCCAACGCTCGCTGCGCCGGGGACAACCTCGGTGCCCTGGAGTTCGTCGATGAACAACGTCATCGACATCAGGTCAAAGAACTCGCGCGTGGCGGCGGAGATCATCTCCAACTGCGCGCGGGCGAAGTCCTGGTCCGCCATCCGCTCCGCGCTCACCTCGATGGCGAGCATGGCGCCGAGGTCCGCGAGCGGCACGAAGAGCGCGCCCAGGTGCTTCTCCCCCGCCGTGGACAGGGTCAGTTCCATGCCGATGTGGTCCACGGCGGACAGTTCCGCGCTCAGGCCGTCCGCGTCCACCATGCCGAAGGACACGTCCTCCAACGTGGGCCGGTTCGCCGTCAGGCCCTCCAGTCCGGTGAGGACCTTCTCCCGCAGCACGGGCGCCAGCGCGGACAGCGACTCCGCCGCTGCTCCCAGCACGTCGCCCAGGGGATCTCGTTCACCCGCCATGCTGTCCTCCGTCTAACCCTGGGCCTCGGCGGCCGTGTCCTGTGTCATCGAGGTCGCCGCGCCGCCGGGGGAGTCGCCGTCCGGCTCCTCCTCCAGGGACGGCAGCGACGGCCGTCGAGGCGTGAGCGCCTGGTTGTCTTCCACCACGTCCGCGATCTGCACGCCCACGTGGCCACTCACCACGCCCGGCAGCGCTCGGAAGCGCGCGCGGTCGCCGATGAGCACGTCCAGCGGGCGGCCGAGCCGGGCGTCCAGCACGAACGTGTCGCCCTCCTGCAGGCCGGCGATCGTCCGCGCCGGCAGGTCCACTCCACCGAGATGTACCGAGAGGTCGATGCGGGAGCGGTCGATGAGCCACTCCATGGCCTGGCGTTCTTCGTCGGACAGCGCCTGTCGGTTGCTGGAGGCGATCCACAACTGCGCCGACAGCCCGGGCGCCACGGGTTCGATGACCGTGTACGGCAGGCAGATCGACATCGCGCCTCGGTGGTTGCCTACGCTGATCTCGAAGAAGGCGGTGAGCACCACGTCCGTGGGCGCGGCCACCTGGATCAACGAGGCGTCCAGGCCAATGTCCTGCAGCGAGGCCTCCACCGGCCGCACGCCAGACCACATCTCCTGCAGGGCGTGGCTGAAGGTGCGCGAGAAGGAGCGGAGCAAGCCCGTCTCCACCTCGCCCAGTTCGCGGCTGCGGTCCACCAGCGCGCCGTTGCCGCCCAGCAGGCGGTCCACCACCTCCGCGGCGATCTCCGTGCTGAACTCCACCACCATGCTGCCCTGCAACGGACGCAGCCCCAGCACGTAGCAGACCGTCGGGCTCGTGACCTGCGCCTGCCACTCCTCGTACAGGCCCTGGTCCAGCGTGGACAGGCGCACCTGCACCAGCGTCCGCAGCCGCGAGGAGAACGAGGCCCCCAGGATGCGAGCAAAGTGCTCGTGCATCGACTGGAGGGTGGCCCACTGCTCCTTGGAGAACTTGTCCGGCCGCCGGAAGTCGTAGGTCTTGATGGCCGCGCCAAAGGAGCGGTCCACCCGACGGCCGGGGCCGGGTGCCGTCTCCTGTTCGTCCTGCGAGGCGCCTTCGCCTCCCGGCAGGTCGTTCAGGAGCGCATCGATCTCCCACTGGGAAAGCGCCCGCTGCTCAGCCATCTTGTTCCCCGCTACCCGTCTGTCTCTGTCGCCGCTGCTACTGGGTGTCGCTACGGAGTTTCGCTACTGGGTGATGAAGTTCAGGAACAGCACACGCGTCACGCGCGGCTCGTGGATCAGGTCCTGCACCGCCTGCTGGATCTCCGCCTTCAGCGCTTCCTTGCCCTCAGTCGTCGCGATCTCAGACGCCGTGTGGCCGGTGACGATGCTGGTGACTGCGTCCTCGATGAGGGCGCGCCCGGTGCCGATGCTGTGGTCGAACTCCGCCATCAGCGCCTCCAGTTCCGCCTCGCAGCCGCCCTCGCCGCCCGCCTCCACGGCGCGCGCTGCCGGCATGCCGCCCGGCACCGCCGACACCATGAGGGCGTCCGACGGCGCGAGCCGCGCCCCATGCGAGGGCGTCCCGCACGCGGTCAGGGCGTCCTTCCAGCGCGGGTCGCGCGTCTCGAACTCGATGGCGGTCTGCAACTTCAGGTAGACCGGCGACTGGCCCGGCTCCGTGATCAGGTTGAAGACGCGGTCGCTGAGGACGATGTGCGGCCCGAGTTTCCCCGGCACGCTCACCACTTCCGGGGTCGCGGCCGATGCCGGCTCCGCGTCACCACTGAGCAGGAACGTGAACGCCGCGAAGGCGACCACGACGCCGGCGATGACACCCACCAGCGCCAGCACGATCGGCTTGTTCATCACTCGTCTCCGTTCGCCGCGTCGGTGGTCGCCGCGTCGCTCGTCGGACCACCCTCGATGCGGGCGGCCGGGTACAGCAGCACGATGTCCGCGCGCCGGTTCAGCGCGCGGCCCTCGGGCGTGAGGTTGCTGGCGATGGGCCGGTACTCGCCGAAGCCGGCCGCGAACGTGCGCGAGGGCTGCACGTCCAGGTCTTCCGTCAGGTAGCGCAGGACGGCGGTAGCCCTCGCGGAGGAGAGTTCCCAGTTGGACGCGTACTTCTCCGTGGCCAGCGGGATGTTGTCCGTGTGGCCTTCCACGCGGACCTCGTTGGTGGTGGCGTTCACCGCCTCCGCCACGATCTCCAGCAGCGGCTTCGCGTCCTCGCGGATGTCCGCGCTGGCCGAGGGGAACACGAGGTTGTCCGCCAGCCGGATGACGATGCGGTCCTCGTCGCGGGTGACCAGGATCTGGCCCCGCAGGCCCGCCTGCTCCGTGCGCTCTTCCACCAGCGCGCGGATGCGCTCCAGGTCGAAGTCGATCGTGCCGGCCTCGTTGCGCTCCGGGATGATGCCGGTGCCGCCATCGAAGAGCGTCCCGCCGGAGTCGCCCTCCTTCACGTCCACGTTGAAGGCATCCGCCAGCCCGCGCGCCAGCGCCTCCATCTTGACCTCGTTCGCGTCCGCCGTGGCGTAGAGGATGATGAAGAAGCCCAGCAGCAGCGTGACCAGGTCCGCATACGAGATCACCCAGCGCTCGTCCGGGTGCTCCTCCGCGTGCCCCTTCGCGCGACGGCTCATGCGGCGGCCCGACCCGCGGAGGCGTCGTCCTCGTCAGGCGTGCGCACCTCGGGGGCGAGGTAGGACTGCAACTTCTCCCGCACGATGCGCGGGTTGTCGCCGGCCTGGATGGCCAGGATGCCCTCCAGGATCATCTCGCGGGTGGTCTGCTCCTCGGCGGCGATGGCCTTCAACTTCATGGCCATGGGCAGCAGCACCACGTTCGCGAAGCCCACGCCGTAGAACGTGGCCACGAAGGCCACGGCGATGCCGTGGCCCAGTTCCGCCACGTCTCCGCCCAGCTTGCCCAGCACCGTGATGAGGCCCATGACCGCCCCGAGGACGCCGAGGGTCGGCGCGTAACCGGAGCCGGCCTTGAAGACTTCCGCCTTCTCGTTCTCGCGCTTGAGCGCGCCTTCGATCTCGATCTCCAGGATGGCGCGCAGCGCCTCCGGGTCCGTGCCGTCGATCATCAGCATCAGGCCCTTGCGCGCGAAGTCGTCGCCCACGCTCTGGGCGTCCTCCTCCAGCGACAGCAGGCCCTCGCGGCGCGCCTTGTCCGCCATGCTCACCAGCCGCGAGGACATCTCGTGCGGCTCAATGCCGCCCGTGCCCTTCAGCGCCCGACCGTAGGAGGCGGGGATGCCCTTCACGAGGGCCGGCGGGAATGACGCGACCGTGGCCCCCAGCGTGCCCACGATCACGATCATGAATCCGGGGATGTTGAACAGCGACGGCAGCAGGCCGCCCTCGATGACGTAGCCACCGATGATGCCGATACCGGCGATGATCAGACCTGCGATGGTGGTGGCGCCCACGCCAGCCTCCCCCTAGCCCCGGCGGGCCGGCTAGTCCCGCACCAGGCTCAGCGGCGGACGGGCGACGCCTCCGTAGACGGAGCGCCGGTACGCCAGCACGCGCTCAACCACCTCGTCGGCCGGTTCCAGCACGACGAACGAGTGGCCGTTGAACAGCACGACGTGCGTGTCCGGGGTGCTCTCCACGCTCTGGATGAACTCCGCGTTCAGGACGAACTCGCTGCGGTCCAGGCGGGTGACTCGGATCATGAGAGGCCTCCCCGCGCCACGCGCGCCGCGATCCGCGGCCGGTGACGTGGGAGCCATTGTTCGGCTGACCAGCCGCGCTCCGTATCGGGGTATGCCCGCACCGTGGCGTGCCCATTCCCCGAGGTTCGCGCCACGCGGGGACGGACGGGCAATCGAGGGGTAGCGGGCCTAGGCGGGACGCCGGTCCCGAGGCAGCAGCGAGGTCAGCATGCCCCGCAGGTCCGCGATGGTGAACGGCTTGGGGAGGAAGGCGTCCGCGCCGGCCGCCTTGATCTCGTGCTCCTGCAGGTCGTCGCTGTAGGCGGACATGGCCACCACCGGGATCAGGTCCCAGCGGCGCTCGCTGCGGACCGAGCGGGCCAGGTCCGCCCCGCCCATGCGAGGCATGCGGATGTCCATCAGCAGGATGTCCGGCTCCAGGCCGCCCTGCAGCGCCTCCAGGGCCTCCTGCCCGTCCGCGCAGAGCACGGAGTCAAAGCCGGCGGCACGCAGGGCGATGCCGAGCATCGCCCGGACGCTCTCCTCGTCCTCCGCGACCAGCACTAGGGGGCGCTCCCTGGTCGTGTCGTTCACGGCGGGAATCTTGTCACAGGGCTTCGGAGGGCACGAGAGGGCGCACAAACGGAGAGGGCGGCCCGAAGGCCGCCCAACTCAAGGCTCTACCACGTTGTCAGGAAATCGCCAGCGACGGCAACCGTCCCAGCACCCCGGCAGCCGCCCCTCGACCGGCGTGACGCAGCGCGCCACCCCTCGAGGCGCCCTAGATCGCGCGCCGCTCGTCCTCGGACGAACCACCGTCGAGGCCGACCAGGCCGCGCTTGATGGCGTAGCGGATCAGGTCCGTGCGGTTCTTGGCGTGCAGCTTCGTCATGATGTGGGCGCGGTGCGCCTCCACCGTCTTCACGCTGATCACCAGTTCGTCCGCGATGGCCTGGTTGGACAGGCCCTCTGCGATCAACTGGAGCACCTCGCGCTCGCGAGGGGTGAGCGTGTCGTAGCCGGTCTTGCCCTCTGGCTGCTTCGCCTGCATGAGGACGTCGTTGACGGAGATCTCCTCCGACACGGACGTGGAGAAGTAGGTGTTGCCGCGGCGGACCGACTGGATGGCCAGCAGCAACTCCTCCATGTCGGAGTTCTTCACCACGTAGCCCGCCGCCCCGGCGCGCAGCGCCTGCAGCAACCGTTCGTCCTCCAGGTACGCGGTCAGGATGAGGACGCGCGTGTTCGGCGAGCGCTTCACGATTTGGCGCGTCGCGTCGATGCCGTTGAGGCCGGGCATCACCATGTCCATCAGGACGACATCTGGCATCAGCCGCTCGGCCGCCTCGACCGCGTCGCGACCGTTGGTCGCCTCGCCGACCACCTCCAGGCCGTCCTGCGCCTCCAGCAGCACGCGCAGCGCCTGGCGGAGCAGCGCGTGGTCGTCCGCCACCAGCAGTCGGATGTGCGACCCCGTGCGGACGGCGGGACGGACCCGCGTGATGGGGGCGTTCGGGTTGCGGTCGGCAAGGCGGTCGTTCATGTGAGGAGTCTCCCGGCAGCCAGAGTACGCTTGTTTTGGGACGGGTGGAATGCGTGCCGGGCTATGCCGACTTCTTCTCGCCGTAGTACGCCGACGACTGCGTCAGTTCGCGGTAGTCATCGAACCGCTCCGAGCCCTCTGGCGAGGCAGGGAACATCCGCTCGATCCCGCAACGCTTACAACGCCCGGTAATCGCGCCGGCGGCGGGTTCGCCCAGGAGCCAGTGGTGGACGCACGATGGCGTCTCGAAGGTGACGACTGTGGAGTCGGTGTTCGCTGCCAACGTTCCCCTCCAGATCTCCATGCGGACTCACCCGCACTCGACGCAGACTCAACGCGGACGCAGTAGGCGTTCAGCGAGGGTCATCCTAGAGATCGGATCAGAGAACCCTTATAGGGAGAACCCCTAAGGTTCAGGAGACGCTTCCCTGATTCAGCAGCAGCGCCATCAGGGGATACGCGGACCCCTGGCCCGCGTATCCCGCAGCAGGGCTAGACGTTGTCCGGCTGTGCGTTGAAGGAAAATTCGTAGTGGGAGTCCTCCTCCACCATGCGGGACAACTCCGCGCGGAGGGCCATGGCGTGCTGCTGCTGCGCCGCGTCCTCCGCCGCGTCCTGCGACTCCCAGGACCCCACGCGGCCGAAGCGCCTCGCGTCCGCCGGCGCGCTCGGGTAGGGGGACAGGATGTACCCGCCGATGTAGCCCGGCTGTTCGCGGTAGAAGGCGGACAGCTTGGTCAGCACCTCCGTCAGGTGGTTCTCCTGGCCATCCTTCGGGGTCATGTGAGAGACGCGCACGAACATAGAGGGACGTTCCTTTCGCGGCCTGCGGGGCGGCCGGCGCCGCGCCGGCATCAGTGCCAGCGAGCGTAGCGGCTCTGGGAAGGCATCGCAGGAAACGCAAACACGACGACAGCGCCTCCGCGCGAAGCGGAAGCGCCCTCGTCGTGTTGTGCCTGCTACGAGAGTCGGGTGATTAGAGGCGGAGCTTGCCGTGAGACGGCTGGCGGCGGCGCTGCTTGCCGGCGGCCAGTCGCTCTTCCTCCTCGAGGTCCTTCGGGTCGCAGCGCTGCGACTCGTGGACGTAGCCACAGGCAACGCAGGTACCGAACTGGCCGTACCAGTCGTCCTCGATAATCATCAGTCCGCGACAACGCGGGCACTTCTTCGGCGGCGCACTTACGATCATGCCGCCCTCCTTCTGGAATCGTCCGCATCCGGCATCCCGCCGGTCGGGCTGATCCAGTCAGCCTCCGAGGTTAGCTGTCGGGTTCGGGCTGGTTCAGTGTGCCCGTCCTCTTTCGAGGATTCACCCCAGGAAGTTGGGTCCCCCGGTCTCCTTCCGAAGATTAGGCCGGTCACTTTTCATCACGCTCGTTACGAATCGTGATTGTGACAACAAGAGCATAGGCGGGTGACAGGGGTTGTCAACCCTGAATCACCGGAATTCATGAACTTGCTATTGACAGTCCAGGAACTCCGGTGATGCCCCCAC
>CAYTRA010000065.1:0-9913 GCA_964439675.1 uncultured Dehalococcoidaceae bacterium | reverse complement strand
GGCGTCCACCATGCGCGCGATCGAGTAGTGCCAGGGGTCCTGCTGCGCCGTGGCGCGCGCGGCCTCCGGGTTGTCGGGGTCGGGGTCGTTCCGCACGAGGTAGAACGGGTGACCGCCGCCGACGCGCGTCGTCTTCATCCGCCGTGAGGCGGCCAGGTCCGCCGGCCCGAACGACATCCCCTGCATGCGAGGGCTCGCGAGCGCGATCTCGTCCACCTGCGCCACGCCGCCGCCGGTCTCCAGGATGGCGTGGACCAGGATCGGCCGGCTGATCTTGAAGCGGGCCTCCAATTGCGCGAGGAGCCGGTCGACGTAGGTGATGTCCTGCGGGCCCAGCACCTTGGGGACCAGGATCACGTCCAGGCGGTCACCGATCTCCTCGACCAGGCGGAACATGTCGTCCAGGAACCACGGGCTGTCCAGCGCGTTCACGCGCGCCCAGCAGCCCACCTCGCCGAAGTCGTTGTCCTTGACGGCCTTGATGAAGCCCTCGCGGGCCTCCTCTTTGCGGTCCAGGGGGATGGCGTCCTCGAAGTTGCCCACCAGGACGTCCACTTGCTTCAGCATGTCCGGGATCTTCTCCGCCAGTTTCGGCGTGACCACGGGCAGGAAGTGCAGCATGCGCGAGGGCTTCGCGGGGATCTCGCGGAGCGGCTCAGGAGCGCCAATGGCGAGCGGCTGGAAGAAGTCCTTGGGGCTCCGGAGCATGCGGTTCTCCTCTAGATACGGCCCCCGACGGGTGCCGTTCGAGCGCGTCCGAGGCGTTTCGGCACGCTATCCCGGGCAAGGATACGGGTCAACGCCGTCCCGTTCGAGCCACCCCATCCCAGCCACTGAGCCTCGAGCACATACCCGGTCTGTACCCCCGCCCGGCCGGAATGGGGCGCACGACGGTGCCCATTCTTTCGTAACTGATGAAAGCATCTAGAATCGTGTTATATCGTCACGCAAGGAGCTCCTACTAGCCTCCTCTTGATGACCTACGACCACGAAGGATTGTTCCAAGCATGGGTTGGCCCCATCTCGATCACACAGCGGCCCGTCTGATGGCTGAATCACGCTCCAGCGATATCGCTCACCGACTCGCTGTTGGGGACGCGCTGGGAGTGAGGCAAGGCGAGACTACGATCACCGATATGCTCGTCTTGGATCTTGCTCAAGTGCCTGGCATCGGCGTACAGAAGGTCGAGCCCGTGCAGGAGTCACGTGACGGTATGGACTGGCTCCTGGCGCTGAAGATCTCTGAGCAGTGGGTCGTGATCGCCGTCCAAGCGAAGCGGATGAAATTCGATCGGGCGGGAACGCCAACGTACCCCCGGCTGAACCATAGAGTCCGTCGAACGAATCGGACTCAGATCTCCCTACTGGAGGAGTTCTGCCGACGCGAGCATGTGTTAGGAGCCTACGCTTTCTACAACATGGCCGGCCCGGTCACGGATCGCGAGTGGCATTGCGAGGAGACCTTCGCTCCAAAGCTCATGGGGTGCAGCCTTGTGCCGTTGGCGAATGTCAAGAGAGCTGTCCGGCGCAGAGGACGACGAACGTTCGCACAGATTCATAGCGGCCCTGATGCGATTCCCCTTCGATGCCTCTTTCATCAGAGTCATCAGCCCTCTGGCATCGCCGGGATGGAGTTGGGATTCGGTTCCGACTCTCTCGTACTTCGTGACGAACTCCCGTTCGGCATACGACCCGTCGGATCCTCGCCCACAGGATTGCCCGAGCCCATCCGGTTGGATCCGGGCCTTTTCCCCGGGGCTCAGCTTCCGCGCTGGATAGTGACTGCCGAGGTCGCATAGAGCTCGGCAGAAATCGAGGGCTAGTCGTACGCCTCGTCGTACCCGGTCTCGTAGCGGGCGTCGTAGGCGCGCTCGTCCGTGCCCCCGGCGGAGCCGGCCCGCGGCTGCGAGCGCGCGAAGACCGCCCCGACCAGCCGCGCCGGCAGCGCGATGGCGAGCCCGACGAGGGCGACCGTGAGCCCGTTCCGGAGCGGGGCGCGCACCAGGTCGCCGGCCAGGCCATTCGTCTCCTGGGCCAGGTTCGACCCGTCCGACCCGATGAACGCCACGAGGCCCATGCCGAGCACCCCCGCCACCACCGGCGGGATCGCGGCCACGAGGAGCGCGAAGCCGATCGCGGAGAAGCGGGAGAACGCCCGCCCCAGCGCCAGCACGGCCGCCGCAGCCAGGAGCGCCACGAGCCCGACCGGCCACAGGAGCATCGACGCCAGGGAGTGGTTGCCCTCGGACAGTGTCTGCATCAGCAGGCGGGCCCCTCCGGCCGTGGAGAAGGCCCCCTGGCCGCTTTGCTCGCCACCGTCGGCCAGCACGGCCGGTCCGTCCTGGTAGACAGCCCGCGCCGTGCGTTCCAGCAGGGCCTGGTGCCAGTCCTGCACGCTGCCGCCCGTGACCTCCGAGCGGGACAGTGAGACGCCCGGTACGGAGAAGCCCGGGATCACGGCCGGATCCTCCGTGCCCGCGCGGATTTCCGCCTCATGCAGGACGAGCAGCCCCTGGAGGCCGGTCATGCCCTCCACGGTGCGTTCGATGACGGGGAGCGCCACGGACTCGCCGGTCACCTGCGACGCGGAATAGAGGACGAGCCACACGCCGAGGGCTAGCGCGAGTACGGCGGCCGCGACGCGCGTCCACTGTTCGCGAGCGGAACGGCCTCGGTCGTAGTCACGCAGGCGCGCGACAGAGGTCGCGCGCGGGGGCAGGGTGCCGTAGACGCCTTCGTCCGTGACGACGGGAGCCGGAGCGCTGTCGAACGGGTAGTCCGGCTCCGACACGCGCGAGCGCCGCTCGAGCCGCGTTCGCGCGGGAGCCGCCTCCACATCGGCGTCTTCGATGTCCTCGATGTCTTCGGGAGGGTCCAGGGGCAGCTGTGCCTGCTGTTCCTCGTCATCGCGCTGGTTCGTCATTCGGGCAGGTCCGTGGTCTCGGCGCGTGTCTCGTGCGCCCTCGCGATGCGGGTATACGCCAGACGGTCGTGCACCGCGGGGTGGCCGGGGCGCATGAACGATAGCAGCGCCGTGGTGATGCCCCCGGCGAGGACCACCAACCAGACGGAGGCGAACAGTAGCGGGAGAAGGGGGATCACGGCGATCCAGGAGACAAGGGCCAGCCAGGACCAGCCGATGGCGCCCAGAGGGTGAAATGCCAGCCGCAACACCCGCCTCGAGGGCGAACCCAGCACGAACAGCCCTCGCGCTCGTTGGCCGGGAGTGGCGCCGCGAGTGGCTAGGTCATACGCGAGCCAGGCCAGCCACGCCGGCGCGGAGGCCATCACCAGCGCAAACGCGAAGGCGGCATCTCCGGCGGGGACGTCTCGCAGGCCTCCGCTCGTGCGTACGAGCAGCCACCCAAACGCGAGGGCTACCGCGACACCGCCGAACGCGGCCCCCAGTGCGAGGTCGATGCTGACTGCGCTCCATCTCGCCACCCGCGAGGGCGGACGACCGGTCGCGGCGGGCGTCGGGAGGGCCAGCGCTAGCATCCCCGGCATCATATCGCGCACACTGGGACGCACCCCACCGGCTCGTGATGTGGTGACGGCAGGAGACGGCATGCCCGCACCCCTGGAGCGGCGGCGCGCATCCCTCGTCCGGGCGACCGTGTGCGCACTCGGCCTGCTGCTAGGCATGGGGCTGGTGCTGGGCGCGCTGAGCCTGCGCGCGGGGCAGGTGGAAAGCCGCTTCGACCTGTTCCGCTGGGAGATCGAGACCGTCCCCAACCGCTGGCTCGCCGCCGTCGGCGCTCCCTTCTGGAGCGACATGGACGACGATGAGGTCATTGCGGAGTACTTCAGCCTCCCCTCCGGACACCCTCGACGCGACGCGCTGGAGAACCGCGTGGAGCGCATCGTGGAGGGGCGCATCGACCGGGTGTTGCAGGACGTGGGTCTGAACGCCCGTCTGCCACTCCCGTTCACGACCTTCCCCCCGGTGGACATCGAACTCGCGATCTCGCCTCGAGTGCTCGTGGTATCGCCGCGCCACGTCGTGGAGCGAGACCGCACGGAACTGCTGCGCCCGGACATCCCGCTCACGGATGCCATCGCCCTGGAACAGACCATCGAGGTGCGCGCGCCGGCGTTCTCCGCCCTGGTGGTGGGCTCCGGCGGTGTGGCGACCTACCCGGCCGTCGTCTCCGATCGCACCTCGTACGCCGGGGTGCTCTCCACTGCCGCGCACGAGTGGGTGCACCACTACCTGGCCTTCTACCCACTCGGCATCCGCTACGCCGCCTCCGCGGACCTCCGGACGATCAACGAGACCGTCGCCGACCTCGTCGGCCAGCAGATCGCGCTCATAGCCCTCGAACGCTGGGGCGACCCGACGCGACCGGAAGCGGACACCGAGGGGAGTGGGGACACGGAGGACGTGCCCCGGGCGCCTGTGACGCCCTCGACGCCCACGGTGGACCGCGTCACCGTGCTGCGCGACCTGCGGCTGGAGGTGGACGCGCTGCTGGCGCAGGGCCGCATCGAGGACGCCGAGCGGCTGATGGAGGAGACCCGCTTGCGGCTGGAGGAGGCGGGGATCTTCATCCGGCGCATCAACCAGGCCTTCTTCGCCTGGTACGGCACCTACGCGGCGCGCCCGGACGCCACGGACCCCCTGGGTGGTCACCTCCGCGAAGTGATGGCGCTCTCCGGCTCGCTGCCCTCGTTCCTGGAGGTCATCCGTGGCGTGGGCTCGCGGCAGGACGTGATCGAGGTGCTGACAGACCTCGGTGGCCTGCCGCCGACGTGATCATGAGTGCCGCCGGAGGGTTTCGAGGAGCGGGACGAAGCGCGTACTAGCGGTCGGCGAAGAGGCGACGGGCAAGCGCCGCCACCCGGCGACCCACCGTCCGAGGAGGACGCTGGACGCGCACGCGGCGGTCGCCGGGGCGCTGCCCGCAGACTTCCTCGCACGCTCGCGCCGCCGTGTGGGCCTCGGCCGGAGCGGGCGTCCTCGTGAATGTGTGATTCATCACAAACAGTGTCTCGCGTGGCACAGTAGGGTCAATGCAAAGGCGCCGGCCTCACGACCGGCGCCTTCGTCATACGCCTAGATTCCGGACTTTCGTGGCCACCGGAGTCTGACCTTCGGCGGCCCTCGCTAGTCCTCCTGCTCGTCGTTTCTCACCACCACCAGGCGCTCGGAGGAGGAGTCGCCGTAGTACTCGTCCACCAGCACGACGCGGATGGTGTACGGGCCGTCCTCCACCTGTGTCGTATCCCAGGTCGCCAGGGTGGCGCCGACGCGCGACTGCTCCGAGGTGGCCAGGGTGGTCCACGAGGACGGGGTGACGCCCACGCCATACTCCACGCGGAACTGGAGCAGGTTGGCGGAGGCCGCCGTGCCCGTGATGGCCACGTCGCCCTGGACCAGCGAGCCGTCCGTAGGCGTCACGATGCCCACCAGCGGCGAGGTGTCCGTCTCGGCCTCGTCGTCTCCGTTGTCCACGCGCACGGGGATCTGGTAGCGGTGCGTGCCCGTCTCCTCGTCCTCCACGATTACGCGGAGCATGTAGTTGCCGTTGGGCACGCTGAGGGTGTCCCACGTGCCCAGGACGCCGTTGCGGACGCCGTTCACGCCGGAGTTGATGCGCACCCACGAGTTCGGGTCCTCGCCACGGCCCCACTCCAGGCGGAACCGGACAATGTCGTCAGACGTGGCTCGACCTCGGACGTCCACCTTGCCCTTGAGCGAGGCGTTGGGCGCCGGCGAGTCGATCCGGGCAACGAGTTCCGCCCCCGCCTGCGAGACGCCGACCGGCGCCAGCATGGAGCCCACGCCGTTGGCGGCGGCCCAGGCGTGCATGCCGCCCCACTTCTCCACCTCGTCCTCCGGGAAGACCAGGCGGACGGAGTTGCGGACGAACTGGGCCGGGGTCAGGTCCGTGGCGCGCAGGCCCGTGCGAGTGTCCACCGGCACGGACTGCCACCACGTGTCGAACATGCGCTCGCGCTCTTCCTCGGACGGGTTGTTGCCCGGCAGGACTTCCGCGGCGTAGAGGCTCGTGTAGCGCTTGATGTTCGGGCAGGCCTCCGTGGGGAGTTTGCCGGAGGGCCAGCAGACCTCTCGGGAGACCACGCCGCCGGGCCGCTCGAACGGGGTGGGCGGCAGTTCCAGGTAGTCGATGGCCTGGACCATGAAGTCCTTCCACGCCCGCAGGGAGACACTGGTGGAGGTAATGCCGCTGATGCGGGAGTTGTCCGCGTTCCCGGCCCACACGCCCGCCGCCAGTTCGGGCGTATATCCCACGGTCCAGGTCTCGCCAATGTCGCGTGAGTCATCGAACGGCTCGGAGGTACCGGTCTTCGCAGCGGACGGGTAGCCGTTGGGCAGCGCCAGCGCGTTGCAGACGCCGTACGTGATGCACTGGTTCTGGCCGTTCGACAGGATCGAGGTCACCAGGTACGGGTACTCGGCCGCCACCACGCGCTGCTCTTCGGGCTGCTCCATCTCGTGGATGACCTTGCCCTCGGAGTCCTCGATGCGAAGGATGGCGATCGGCTCCAGCGTGCGCTCGCCGGGGTCGAGGCGGGTGGTGGTGATGGCCTCCTGCCCGCGCATCAGGCCGTTGGTGGCCAGCACGGAGTAGGCGTAGACCTGGTCCAGCAGGGTGATCTCGGAGCCACCGGTGGTCAGCGCCGGGCCATATCCGCCGGGGTTGTCGAACGTGGTGTAGCCCACGCGGTTCATCACCTGGATGGTGTCCTGCACGCCGGCGAACATGATCGCCTTGATCGCGGTGATGTTGAGCGAGTTGCCCAGCGCGGACGCCGCCGTCACCGGCCCCAGCAACTGACCGATGGGGTCCCGAGGCGAGAAGACGTCTCCCGTGGAGTAGTCCACGATCTCCAGCGGCGTGTCCAGGATCGCCGTCCCCGTACCCCAGCCCTTCATGAACGCAGCCATGAACGTGAACGGCTTCAGCGTGGAACCGGGCGAGTTCAGCGCCACGGCGTTGTCGTTACGCCCCTCGATGTCGTCCCGGAAGTAGTCGCGAGAGCCAACGTAGGCCAGGATCTGGCCGGTACGCGGGTCAATGGCCACGAAGGCGCCGTTGAATAGGTTGGCCTGTTCGCCGTACTCGGTGATGTACTGCTCCACCACCTGCTCGGCGATGCGCTGGAGGTTCATGTCCAGCGTGGTGTGGACCACCAGCCCCTGCTCGTACGCCGCCCGAGGCCCGTAGCGCGCCTCGAGTTCCCTCGCAATCTGCGTGAAGACGAAGTGCGGCGCCTGGATGTCGAAACGCTGCTGACGCAGTTCCAGTTGCGTCTCACGCGCGGCCTCTGCCTCTTCCTGCGTGATGTAGTTGCGGCGGACCATCAGGTCCAGCACTTCCGCCTGGCGCTGCTTGGCCAGGCTGGTCTCCATCAGCAGTCCGGTGTCCGCGTCTCGGTTGGCCGGGCTGAACGGGTCGTACAGGGCCGGCGACTGCGGGATGCCCGCCAGCAACGAGGCTTCCGCCAGCGTGAGGTCGGCCGAGGGCTTGCCGAAGTAGCCCTGCGCCGCCGCCTCAATGCCCGTGTAGATACCGCCGTACGAGATGGAGTTCAGGTACCACTCCAGGATCTGGTCCTTCTCGTACTTCTTGGTCAACTCCAGGGCGATCACGGTCTCTTTGATCTTGCGGTCGACAGAGCGCTCTGCGCGCTCCTCGCGGGGGATGTAGATGTTCTTCGCAAGCTGCTGCGTGATGGAGGAACCACCCGAGCCCTGCAGGAAGTCGTCGTCGCCCACCAGGAAGGGGAGGAAGTTCTCCACGCCGGCACGCACCAGGCCGCGCGTGTTGACGCCGTTGTTCTCGTAGAAGGACGGGTCCTCCACGGCGATCGTCGCGTCGATGACGTTCTGGGAGATCTGGTCCAGCGCCACCGGCCGGCGCAGGCCGGCGAGTTCGTCCACGAACTCGTAGAGGAGCTCGCCGTTCCGGTCCAACACCTTCGCGCCGCCACGCGACTGCTCCGCGATCAGTTCCTCCGGCGGCACCACGTCGCCGGCGATGGTGTCGTAGCGGCTCATGGCATAGAGACCGCCCCCGCCCGCCACCAGGCCGCCCGCGACGAGGAAGAAGCCGCCCACGGCGACCAGGGCCAGCAACATCTTGGAGCGGCCGCTGGTGCCCTCCAGGCTCACGGCGTTGCGCCGCCGCCGCCGGCGCATCATGGCGAGGCGCGAAGCGCTCATGAGGTGCTCCCATCACGCTGAAGGACCACGAGGTGGGAGAGCCCGAACCGCCGCAGCGGATTGCCTTCAGCCCAGTAACAGAAACGGCGGACAGCCCGCGCCAGGATGCGCGAGCGCGCCTCGATGTTGTCGAAACCTGGATACACGTACTGGTGATCCACGATGCGGAGGTCAGTCCCGGCGATCAAGCGTCGCCAGTCTCCGTGCCGGTAGGCACGCGCGTGCGGCACCAGGCGGTCGCGGAGGACGCTCGGCAGCCAGTTCACCAGGGGGATGTTGCCGAAGATGTAGCGCCCCCGCAGATAGATGCCATGCGTCTCGAAGGGGTAGAGGCGGTTCGGCGCGTACAGGATGCACGTCCCGCCGGGCTGGAGGACCCGCGAGATCTCCCGGAGCGTCGCGCGGTCGTCCTGCACGTGCTCGATGACCTCGTTGAGGACGATCACGTCCAGGCTCGCGTCCCGAAAGGGGAGCGCCTCCCCCGCTGCCGCCATGAAGCCCTCGACGCCCTCGGTCGAGGTGTTGCGGACGCGCTGGCGGGCCTCCTGCAGGCGGTTGGTGGCAATGTCGCTACCGAGCGCACGGGCGCCCTTGCGGGCAAAGCCCCGGACGTACTCGCCCAGCCCACACCCCAGGTCCAGCACCCGACGGCCACGGAGATCGACATAACGCTCGATGAGGGCAAGGCGTCGTTCCTGGCCGGACCGCCAGACGAACGAGGGGTTCCCCAGCCGCGCTGCATCCGGCTGTTCGTCACGCTGGCGCGCGGTGGAGGGGGTCGTCATGTGCGCTCCTCGGCCCCGCCCGCCGAACAGGATGCCCAACGGGGCCTCGCCGCGGCGTGACGGCGAGGACTCGCAGTGGGTAGGGATCACTGTAGGTCGTCTGGCCCGGTGGGGGGAGGGGCTTCTAGAATGACGGGCATCCCGGCGCATTCCGCGCACCACTGACATCCCCCACCGCCGCGGCGCGCCGCGACGGTACGGGTGAGGAGCGTCCGCATGGCCCTGACCACCGACGAGGTGCGACACATCGCGCGACTCGCGCGCATCGCCCTCACCGAGGAGGAACTCGAACGCTACCGGGAGCAACTCTCGGGCATCCTCGATCACTTCCAGGTGTTGAACGAAATAGACACCTCGGACGTTCCGCCCACCCGCCAGTCGTTCGACCTGTCCAACGTGCAGCGGGAAGACCGCGTGCGCCCCTCGCTCCCCCCGGAGGAGGTGCTGCGCAACGCCCCGCGCACGGAGGACGGCTACTTCCGCGTCCGAGGCGTCCTCGACTAGCGCGACCTCACCCCACGAGCCCGAGACGAGAGGCCGCCCCATGGCGATCGACCTGAACCGCACCGCACACGAGCACGCGGACGCCCTCCGCGCCGGCGAATACACCTCCGTGGACCTGACGGAGGCCACGCTGGCGCTCCTGCGGCAGCAGGAGGAGCACCTCAACGCCTACATCACGCTGACGGAGGACCTCGCGCGGTCGCAGGCGGAGGCGGCGGACGCCCGCCTGAAGGCCGGCGAGGGCGGCCCGCTCACCGGTGTGCCCGTGGGCGTGAAGGACCTGCTCTCCACGAAGGGCGTCCAGACCACCGCCGGCTCCCGGATGCTGGAGGGCTTCATCCCCGTACTGGACTGCACCGTGGTGGAGCGCCTGAACGCGGTCGGCGCGGTCACGGTGGGCAAGACGAACCTGGACGAGTTCGCCATGGGCTCA
>CAYTRA010000064.1:7582-9927 GCA_964439675.1 uncultured Dehalococcoidaceae bacterium | reverse complement strand
ACCTCGAGCACCTGCTGCGCGGCTGGGCCGTCCAGTCCTCCGTGCCCCCGCTCGAGATCCAGGCCCGTCTCACCGAGGCCCGCTCCGCCGCGGAGCGGGCGGTCGAGTCCAGCGGGAATGCTGGGCCGGACTACCTGGCGGTCGTGCGCGAGGTGTTGGCGTCCGTGCGCATCGACCTGGACGAGGCGCAGGTGCAGGAGGTCTGGCAGGCGCAGAACGTGGGCGGGGACTACCTCGGCCGTCACATCTTCGAAGACACAGTGCCGACGCTGGAGTGGCTGCGTGGCCGAGGCGTGCGTCTGGCTGCGCTGACGAACCGCAGCCACGGCGGCGCCGCCTTCCTCGAGGAACTCCGTCGCGAGGGCCTGCTGGACTACTTCGATGCGGTCGTCTCCTCGGACCAGGTGGGCTACCGCAAGCCCCACCCTCGCATCTTCGAACGTGCGCTCGAAGTGCTCGACCTCCCGGCGGAGGAGTGCGCCCACGTAGGAGACCGGCTGGGCGCGGATGTGGCTGGCGCGCGTCGGGTCGGCATGTTCGCGATCTGGATGCGCAGGCTCCGGCCGAGCGACGAGCAGCCCTCGGGGGAACACGAGACGCCGGACCTTGTGATCGAGCGTCTGCGAGATCTGACGAGCAGCGGGCTGTTTGACAAGGCGTAGACGAGCGTGCGGGGGCGTTTTCTGGCCATGGGGCTGACAGCGTGTACATCTGCGTCTGAGCCGCTGAGAATCCATCAACGACCTTGACGGGCCGATTTGCATCCTGCTACTACTTGCTTGCCGAATCCCGTGACGCGGGAACGGGGGACCCAGCCCTGGGTGGAAACACCAGGGGCACGAGGCCATCCGGCCTCAGGGGCGAATCGCCGCTTCAGGCGTAGGTCACTTGCCGACCGAGCCCGTCAGCTCACCTCGTAGGCCAGGACAAGTCGGGCCGGTGCTCGCGGCACGGGCCGTTCCCCGGGAGCGGGGACAGCACGAAACGGTTCAAGCAGGGCGGCGCATCTGCGCCGGCATGCTTGTCTGTGTCGCACGCGTGGAATGTCCACGCCGCACCGGCCTCTGAGGTAGGAGGTCGCTGTGGTGTTGCGTGAACGGACGGGTGCACACGCACCCGGTGCTGCGCGTGCGGTGTTGCCCCACCGGCGGAACGAGGTGGCCGTCGCACCGCCTGCGGTCATCCTGGCGGCTGGCGCCGGGAGTCGCCTGCGTCGTGACGATCCGGATGCTCCGCCAAAGCCGCTGACGGACGTCGCGGGACGCCTGCTCATCGAGCGGACCCTCCGCACCTTCCGGTCGGTGGGTGTGCGCGATGTCGTGGTGGTCGTTGGCCATCAGTCGGAGCGTATCGTGCCCGCGCTGCGCCGCCTGGCCGCCACCCTGCAGATGAACGTGACGCCAGTGCACAACCACAACTGGGAGCGGGGGAACGGCACTTCCGTCCTCGCTGCCGCCGAGCACGTCGGTGACCGCTTCTTCCTCGCGATGGCGGACCATCTCTTCGACTCCGAGTTCTGCTCCCGCCTCCTCCGAGGGGACACCGGCGCCGCGCTGTCGCTTGTCGTCGACCACGAGTGGCAGTCGATGCCGGACCTCGACGAGGCGACGAAGGTCCGGCTGCAGGGCAGGCGCATCGTGGCCATTGGGAAGGAGCTCGATCACTTCCAGGCCGTGGACACCGGTGTCTTCCTCTGCCGCCCCGCCCTCTTTGAGGCGGTCCGCCGCGCGCAGGAGCAGGGCGACTTCTCCCTGAGCGGCGGAGTCCAGATGCTCGCAGCGCGTGGGCAGGCAATGGCGGTGGCCAGCGCCGGCTTCTTCTGGCAGGACATCGACACTCCCGAGGACCTCGCACGGGTCGAGGATCGCCTCGCGAGTTGGGTTGCCGGAGAACGCTGGGCGGCGGACGCCGCGGGAGGCTGAGCGGGCGACTACGGGTTGGTGGGCGACATTCCGGGGGCGGAGACGCCGCCGACAGGTTCAGGAACTGCTGCGCCGCGCGACCCTGGCGAGGGCGATGACCCTCGCCGTGTCTTCACCGGGTGCCTGACGCACTTCGATGTGGTCCACCCACTTCACGCTGGTGTAGCAGTCCGCACCCGGCACTACGAGGCGTACCGGGCCTCCGTGCTCGTGGGGGAGGGGCTGGTCGCCGAGGTCGGTCGCGAGGAGCGCGCGCTCCGCGTCCGCCCGAGTGAGTGCCGTGCTGAAGCCGCCTGCTGAGACCTGGACGAAGGGCGCGTTCGGGTCGGCGCCCGTCACCTCGAGCACCGTCGCAAGGCTCACGCCTTCCCAGTGCAGGCCGGGTACGCACCACCCCTCGCGGCAGATGAAGTCGTCGGTCAC
>CAYTRA010000064.1:0-7482 GCA_964439675.1 uncultured Dehalococcoidaceae bacterium | reverse complement strand
CCCAGTGCAGGCCGGGTACGCACCACCCCTCGCGGCAGATGAAGTCGTCGGTCACCTCGGCGCGCGGCAACGCGCCGAGCCCGGCGGGGTCGAGGACGGTCGGACGTGTCACGAGGCCATCGACGCGAAGCCGGTGGCCGGATGGAGGCGGGGCAGGGGCCTCGTGGACCGGCAGGCCCGTCAGGACTTCAGGTTCGTCGTTCGTCATCGCCGTCCCCATGCGCGCCGGCGAAAGGTCACTCGCCAGACGCCGCCCGGCTCCTCCGCCGCCTCGTGGGCGAAGCCTCGTTGGTCCATGGCCTCGTACAGGGGCCGGGGCTCAAACGGAGCTACGAGTTCCAGGTCCTCGTCGGCGGCGAGCGCCTGCACGGCCGCGATGATGCGCGCAAACGGCTCACGCCCGGCCGCAATGTCCTCCCGAACGTCGATCAGCGCCATGACGCCATCACCTCGCTGTCCCGGCTCGTCGCCCTCAGCCTACCGCGAGGCGGTGCCGGCGCTTCGGGACGTCCGGCCCGCCGCGAGCGGGACGGAGGTCGCGATCTCGCATGCAACCGCTACAGCGCGACGGCTACCCCGCCGGCCCCATCCGTGACAGCACCGCCATCTGCTCGCTGAGTCCGTCGAGGACGTCCGGGGCGAGCAGCGCCTTCGCCGGCACGAAGAGGTCCTCCTCCTCTTCCGCGAAGTGCCCGAGCAGGATGCGCTCCATGCGCATCGCCCGATCACTCAGGTCGGCCAGCACCTCCGAGGTCAGCGCCGCCGTCATCGTGCCAACGTCGGAGATGAAGGCGTCTCGCTCCACCTCGATCTCGTCGTGGTGCGCGTCGAGTGCCGCCATGGTGCGGTCGATCAGGTCCTGGCGCGCTCGGATCTCGTCGTGCTGCGCGACCATGTGGATGATCGTGTCGTCCATGCCGTCCGCCAGGGAACGCAGCGCCGGGAAGAGCACCACCTCCTCCTTGGCGATGTGGAGCGTGAGGTCCTCAGCCAGGAAGCGCTGAAGGCTGCGCGCGACCTCCAGCACTCGGGCGGCGCTGTTGTCGCCCGCGCCCTCGAGCGATGCACCCTCGAACGTCTCGCGGGCGTCGGCAAGCACCCCCGCGGTGTGTTCGTGGTCGCGCAGGAGGCCAGCGAGCGGCTCGGGCATGTCCTCCGGCGCGGGTAGTCGGTTCATGGCAAAGCCGGGGCGTGGCTAGCGGCCCTGGAAGTTCCCCGGACGGCGCTCCGCGGTGGCGCGGACGCCCTCGCGGAAGTCCTCGGTGCGACGGAGCCAGTCTTGCTCCACCTGCTCGCGGTCGGTGATGAGGCGGATCTCGTCGGCCAGGCCGTGGCGGAGCGTGCGGCGGATCGAGCGCACGGCCAGCGGGGCGGCGGAGGCGATCTCCTGCGCGAGTTCCATGGCCTTCGGGCGGAGGTCCTCCGCCGCCACGAGGTCGTCCGCGAGGCCGATGCGGTGCGCCTCCTCGCCGTTGATGCGGGCGCCGATCATCAGCATCCGCCACGCCGCCTGTTGCCCCACGATGCGCGGCAGGGTCACGGTCAGCCCAAAGCCCTGGTGGAACCCGAGTTGCGAGAAGTTCGAGGCGAACCGCGCTTCCGGCGCGGCGATGCGGAAGTCCGCGGCGCACGCGAGGCCGAGGCCGCCACCGATGGCCGCGCCCTGCACGGCCGCGACGATCGGCGTCTCCGCCTCGAAGATGCGGACGGCGTCGCGGTAGAGGCGGATGCCGCCGTGGCGGTCGCCCGGCGGCGGCGCCTCGGTCTGCTCTCGCTGGCCCCCGCCCCCGAGTTGCGCGCCTGCGCAGAAGGACCGCCCGTCCGAGGCGAGCACGATCGCGCGCACCTCCGTCTCGCGGTCGATGTCCGCGAGGGCGTCACCGATTGCGCCGATGAGCGCCATGTCGAAGTAGTTGTGGGGCGGCCGCTGGATCTCCATGAGGGCGATGTGCCCGTCGATGTCGACCTTGAGGTCCGTGTACTCGCCGAACTGCATCGTTGCCTCCTCGCGCCTCGTCTGTCTCGCCCAGCGACCGTCGGGCGCTGGCATCGTGCCCGACTCGGCGTCCCGCGCCAAGCGAGGAGGCTTTCCGTGTCGTAACCGCTCGTTGAAGCAATGCTGAACGAAGGTACACGTCTTCTGCCCCCGTGCTCTTGTACGCTCGCTCCGAATTCGCGGGAGCCCTTGGAGGGTAAGCGTGGCGGAGCAGGGCGGTTTCCAGCCTTTCGGCCCGCTGGCGGGCGTGCGCGTGCTGGAGTTCTCCCAGATCGTCGCGGGGCCGGTGGCCGGCCTGAACCTCGCGGACCTGGGAGCGGACGTGATCAAGGTAGAGCCGCCCTCTGGCGACTCCCATCGCTTTGTCGGCACCACCGTGCCGGGCGAGAGCAAGATGTTCCAGGGCAACAACCGCGGCAAGCGCGGCCTGGTCGTCGACCTCCACGACCCTCGAGGCCTGCGAGCAGTGCTTGCGCTCGTGCCGAGCGTCGACGTGGTCATCATGAACTACCGACCCGGCGTGCCCAGGCGCCTGGGGATCGACTACGAGTCCCTGAAGGCGATCCGGCCGGACCTGGTCTACGCGCAGATCAGCGGATTCGGTGAACGTGGCCCGTGGGCGACGCGAGGTGGCTCGGACATCGTCGCGCAGGCGCACTCCGGGCTGATGGCCGTGGACGAGAAGTACGACGAGCACGGCTCACCGCAGGTTATCGGCATACCGGTCTCGGACTACGCGGCCGGCTTCGCTGTGGCCATGGGCGTATGCAGCGCGCTCTACCACCGAGAACGCACCGGCGAGGGGCAGTACCTCTCCACCTCGCTGCTGCGCCTGGGGCTGTTCATGCAGAACCGCATCGTGATGCGAGAGCCCGTCGGGGACGCAGCGCTGCGCGACCCGATGGTCGAGGGCCTGCGGGCGGCGCAGCTGGAGGGCGCGACCTTCCCGGAACTGCTCGCACTCCGCAAGCCGCGAGGGCGCATCGCCTCGCCGTTCACGCTCTACTACCGGGGCTACCAGGCGGCAGACGGGACGGTCGTGCTCGGCGCGCTCACCCCGCAGAACCGCGCGCACATCCGCGAGGTCCTCGGGATCGAGGGTGAGCACTCGGACGACCCGGACTTCGACGCGCGCGACCCGGCGAACATCGAGGCGACCAACGAGTGGCGCTCCTGGATCGAAGAGCGGATGCGCGAGAAGACCGTGGCGGAATGGCTCGCGGCCTTCGAGGCGGTGGGCGTGCCGGCCGCGAGGGTGAACTTCCCGGAAGAGATGGCGGACGACGAGCAGGCGAACGCGGACGGCATGATCGTGGAAATGGAGCACCTGGTTACCGGACCGCAACGCGTGGTGGGGCCTGCCGTCGTCATGTCTGCCACGCCGACGGGCAGCCCGCGCCCGGCGCCAGCCCTCGGCCAGCACACCCTCGAGGTGCTGCGGGAGGCCGGGTTGTCGAGCGAGGACCTGGCGGCGCTGGTTGAGGCGGGCGTGATCCGCGCGATGGACTAGCCGACACGGCATTGGATCGGAGCACCAATGGACTTCTCCTGGACCGACGAGCAGCGCGAGTTCCGGGCGCGCGTCCGCGCGTTCATCGACGAGCACTGGCGGAACACCTCGGCGGAGGGCGGGTACTCGGAGGATGGCAGCCGCGGCGAGCGTGTGAAGCGGTACCAGGCCCGGCTCGCGGAGCACGGGTGGCTGACGATGGCGTGGCCGAAGGAGTATGGCGGAGGCGGCGCGTCCTACTTCGAGCAGATGATCTTCTCGGAGGAGTCGACGCACGCCAGCGCGCCCGGCGGGGGACAGGGCGCCGACCGCGTGGGCCCCACCCTCATCATCCACGGCAACGAGGAGCAGAAGCGCCAGCACCTGCCACCCATCGCGGCCGGTGAAGTGCAGTGGTGCCAGGGCTACTCCGAGCCCGGGGCCGGCTCGGACCTCGCGTCGCTACAGACGCGCGCGGTGCGTGACGGGGACGACTTCATCATCAACGGCCAGAAGATTTGGACATCCGGGGCGCAGGGCGCGGACTGGATCCACGTCCTCACCCGCACCGACCCCGCCGCCCCGAAGCATCGGGGCATCTCCTACTTCATGGTGCCCATGGACACCCCGGGCATCACGCTGCGCCCGATCCAGCAGATGAACGGTGCGGCCGGGTTCACGGAGACGTTCTTCGAGGACGTGCGCGTCCCGGCGCGCAACATGATCGGCGACGAGAACCGGGGCTGGTACGTCTCCACGACGGCGCTCGACTTCGAGCGCTCCGGCATTGGCCGCATCGCCGGGGCGGTGGCCCCGTTCCAGCGCCTCCTGGAGCACGCCCGGCAGCCCGACAGCGCCGGCGTCGGACGGCGCATCGCGGACTCGCCCACGGGCCGCCTCGCCCTGGCCGACACCGCGATCGAGGTGGAGATCGGGCAGTTGCTGGGGTACCGCGTCACCTGGATGCAGTCGCGCGGGCTGGTGCCGAACCAGGAGGCGTCGATGTCCAAGATGTTTGGCTCAGAGACACAGCAGCGGCTGGCCCGTCGCGGCGTGAACATGTTCGGGCTGCGAGGCACGCTGGGGCTCGGGCCGCACCAGTCTCGTGTGGGCGCGGAGTTCGCGAACTACTACCTGAGCAGCGTGGCGCTGACAATTGCCGCCGGTACCAGCGAGATCCAGCGCAACATCATCGCCACGCGCGGTCTCGGCCTCCCGCGCGGGTAGGCGTCCATCCGGCGCGCAGCAGCAAGGACCACCGCGATGACCGCAGGCTTCCGCTCCGTGAGCTATCCCACGCGCCTCATCTCCGGCCCGCGAGCCATCGAGGCGATGTCCGGGGAGGTGAAGCGTCTCGGCGCTCGGCGCGCGTTCGTCGTCAGCGGGCGCACCATCGCCGCGGACACGGAGAGCCGACAACGCATCGAGGCTGCGCTCGGCGGCTCGTTCGCCGGGTGGTTCGGCGCCATCGAGAAGGACTCCACGTACGCCTCGGTGGCGGCGGCCACCGAGGAGGCGCGTGCGGCCGGTGCGGACATGGTCGTCGCGGTCGGGGGCGGGAGCGTGATCGTGGCCGGGCGGGCCGTGGCGATATTCCTCGCGGAGCCGGGCGACCCCTTCGAGATCATGACGCAGTACCCGGAGGGCAAACCGGCCCATAGCCCTCGACTGGAAGCGCCGAAGCCGCCCATCGTCAACATCGTTACTACGCCGAACACGGCGATGAACCGCGCGGGGACGGGCCTCAAGAACGACGACCTGGACCACCGGATGGAGTACTTCGACCCGAAGACGCGGCCGGCGGTGATCGTCTGGGACGACGACCTCCTGATGCGCACGCCCTTGCCCGTGTATCGCTCCGCGGCCGCGACGATCCTCTCGGGCGGCGTGCAGGGGATCGGGTCGCTCAGCGGGAATCCGCTCACGGACGGCGACCGCCTGCAGGCGTTCCGGCTGGCGGCTCCTGCGTTTCGCAGACTCGGCACGGAGGAGGACTGCGCGCAGGTGCGCCTGGACTTGATGGCCACCGCGTTCCTCTCGAATCGCATCGGCGACGTCACACCCCTCGAACGAGGTGCGGGGGGAGGCCCCGCGCCGTGGGGACGCGGGTACGCGGTGAACACGGCGCTCCACCTGCGCTACCACCACATCGGCCAGGGGGAGGCCACGGCGGCCGTGACGCCGGCCGTGATGCGCCGCTACCCCCAGCCCGCCGAGCGCTCGCGCTTGGTTGCAGATGCCCTGGGCCTCGAGGTCTCCGGGCTCTCCACGGACGAGGACTATGCGGCGCTGCTCTCGGAGTACCTGCGCTTCGTGTATTCGAGCGCCGGGATGGCGACTCGGTTGCGCGACCTGGGCGTGCCCCGGGAGGACTTCGGCGCGATCGTGGCGGACACGGCGAAGAACTTCAACGCCAACCCCGGCGAGCGCGATCCCGCCGAGGCGGACGAGATGCTGGGGATCCTCAACGACGCCTGGTAGCACCCAACTTCGATGCCGCCAGTCCTCGAGGAGCGGCCTGCGGCGAGCAGTCTCCGTCATGCCGTTGCCTCGCGATGAAAGCCGCCAGGCTGCGAGCTTCCGGGCTGAGGCTTCTCGTGTCTCGGTGGAGCAGGTGGGCCCAGTCCGGCCTGAAGGTCCCAGTCCGGCGCTCCCTGACGACGGTCCCGTTGGCCAGTTCGCGCCTGACAGCGTCCTCCGTAATGAGCGCCATGCCCAGTCCGTTCAGGAGCGCGCTTCGCACCGCATCCGTGCTCGGGAGCGCCGTCACACGCCACTGCCGGTCCTTCAGCACCGGGAACGCCTCCGCGAGCATCCGTTCGAGGCGCGCGACATCGGCGTAGGGGGCCGCGAACACGGAGATCGGGCCACCGTTGCTCGTCCACTCGGGCAGCCGGAACAGCCCGCTGCGGATCGCCTTCCACGGCGTCAGCCGCAAGCCCCGGCGGCGCGCCTCGTGGCGGTCCAGCAGCCCGACGACCCGCGAGGACACGGCGAGGTCCAGGTCTCCGGTCATGACGCCCTCGATCAACTCCTCCGCGCTCGCGACCGAGTAGTCCACCTGCGTGTTGGGCGCGACCTGGGCGTAGCGGTGCAGGAGCGCGGGCAGCACGTACACGCCGGTGCTACGGCCGCCTGCGACGGCCACGCGCGCGTCGGCTCGAACGGAGCGTGAGAGCACGGTCAACTCACCAAGCCCATCGAGCACGCGGTTCACCGCTGGCAGGAGGCGTTCGCCCTCGCGGGTGAGTTCCATGGGTACGTGGTCACGCTTCACCAGCATCACGTTCAGAGCGCGCTCCAGCTTGCCGATCTGCTGGTGGACGGCCGGGGGCGTGTAGCCCAGCACCTCCGCGGCGTGCGTGAAGTTCCGGATCCGGGCCACGGTGGCGAACGTGCGGAGTTGGACCAGGGTGACGTTGTCGAGCATGTCCATGCCCTCCGAGCGCGAGGAGAGAGTAGGCCGCCGAGCCTGGCCCGTGCGCGTTCGTGATGGTCGTCATCACATCCAGGCTGGAGCCTTGTCGCCCTCCTGGCAGGCGCGCGAAGAGTATCCCTGCCCGAATGCGACGGGGTTGCGAAACCGTGGCACGGACGTTCAGGGCAGGTGAATGAGGCATTAACAACTGAAATATGGGCGCGCGGACCCGGCACGCCTACGGTTTCCATGCCCGACGACCGTCGGGCGTGGACGGAAGCGCGAGGCCGCTCACGCTGGGCAGCCCCACGCTGTCTGCTTCGCACCAGAGGGGACGCGCACATGTCTGCTTGGAAGTTGAGGACACATCGGAGCACGCGCCGCCGCTTCCTGGGCGCGGCCGGGACGCTCGGGGCCGGGCTCGCGGGCGCGGCGCTCATGGGCTGTAGCGACAGCGAGGAAGGCGGCGACGGGGACGCTGCCACCGCGACATCGACGGCTACGACCGGGGGCACCGCTGCCCCGAGGGGGGAGCCTCGAGGCGGCACGTACCTCAACCATATCCCCGGAGACCCGCCG
>CAYTRA010000063.1:5804-10022 GCA_964439675.1 uncultured Dehalococcoidaceae bacterium | reverse complement strand
ACTGGGTTGCAGAGGGCGCCTGCGGCGCCACCCCCCTTCCCAACCTTCCCCCTCAGGGGGGAAGGGGTCAGAGGGAGAGGTGGCCCCGGTCGGCGTCAGTCGTTGTCCGCTAGGACTTGCTCGATGGTGCGGTGGGCGGTGCGGAGGATGGCGGGGTTGGTGTGGCGGTAGTAGGAGAGTGCGCCCACCGACCTGAGCGCCCAGCCCTTGCCACGAGCCCAGGTGGCGTCGTCAAGGTCGACGGCGGCGCGGAACGCCTCTCGGGCGCGTGCGTCGAAGACGGTCCACGCGGGCTGGAGGTCGCACGCGGGATCACCGATGCCCATGCAACCGAAGTCGATCACGGCGCTCAACTTGTCACCGTCCACCAATAGGTTGCCGGGCGCGATGTCGCCGTGCAGCCACACGGGATCCCCGGCCCACACCGGCGCTGCGAGGGCTACCTCCCAGGCGGCCATAAAGGCCGGTATATCGAGTTCGCCCGGTAGCAGCGCCGCGACCGCGCGCCGCACGCTCGTATCGAGCGTGGCTAGCGGCACGCCTCGATAGAAGTTCGCCGGGCCTGCCGGCGGTCCGCCCGTGCTATCGATGCGCTGGAGCGCGTGGACGAACGTGCCGAGGGCCGTCGCCGCCTCGACGGAGTGCGCGAGGGGGACATCGAGCGCGGAGCGGCCGGGGAGCCAGCGGTAGACCGCCCATCCCCACGGGTAGCCCTCGGCCGGCTCGCCGAGGGCGAGGGGCTGGGGGACGGCGAGCGGCAGGTGCGGTGCGAGCACCGGGAGCCAGCGCATGTCCACCGCTGCCTGCGTCGTCGCCTCCGGGCGGCGAGGCAGCCGCACGGCGAGGTCGTCGCCGAGTCGGTAGAGGGCGTTGTCTGTGCCGGCGGAGGCGACCGGCGCGAGCGGGAGCGCCGCCCACTCCGGGAACTGCGCCTCGAGCAGCCCTCGGACGAGCGGTTCGTCGATGTCGGGCTCGTCCGGGTGCATCTTGCCGGGGGCCATGCGCGCTCCTCTTGCCTTCGGAGCGGCATCGTAGCGAGGTAGGCGGGCGCCGTCAGACACCTTGCCGTTGATCGGGCGTGGCTTCTGTTACTCTCCCGCGCGAGACGCCGATACGCGGGGCAGGTCTCGTAGCGGGTTGCGGGGGCCGGCTCATGAGTCCGTTGACGGGGCAGCAGGAGGCGCTCGAGGCTGCGAGCGTCCGAGCGTGGGGCGCGCGGGCGCGCGCCTGGGCCGTCTCCAACACTCGCATCACGCTGATTGCTGGTGGTGTCGGCTTCGGCGTCGCGTGGTTCCTCAACATGTGGATCATGGCGGCCCGGTACGACGGCTTTCGGACGCCCGCGGGCACACCCGTCGCGGGCGTCGGGAACCTCCTGCAGGGGACGATCTTTTACCTCCTGGTCTCGGCGCTGCTGTCGGCGGTGATCACGTTCCGGCTGACCGCCGGTCCTGAGCGCTTCTCTCGCGAGATGAAGGCGCTGCCGCAGAACATCAAGCAGGCGGTGACGGGGGACGGCGACCAGACGGCCGTGCACCTCCTCATTGGCCTCGCGGGTTCGATGGTGATCGTGCTGGTGGTGGGGCCCTCGACGGCGGCGGCGCTGGCGGCGGGCACGCTGCTGGCGTTCACGCCGGTGCTGCGCCCGGTGGTCACGGGCGCCCTGATGCGCGCCTACATGTGGACGATGCGACGCGTGGCGCCGAGGCGTGCCGTGGCGCCGCCGGCGGTGGCGATCCTGGTGGGCGTGCTGGGGACGACGGGCGGGTTCGTGCTCGGCTGGCTGCTGCCGGGCGGGGCGAGCCTGCGGGTGGTCCTCGGCATTGCGGCGGTCGGCGGGGCGGTAGTGCTGGCGCGCCGCGGGACGGGCGGCGGCGGGACGATGGCGGTGCTCGCCGTGCTGCTGGCGTTCTCGGCGGCGTTGCTCGCAGCGCTGCTGGGCGACGTGACGATCGCGTACGCGGACGACGGCGGGTTCCGGGAGTGCGGCAACCCCGGCCTGTGGCAGTGGATCAGCGCCTGCGATGGCTCCGGCACCGTCGTCGGTCAGGCCCTCTATGGCGGGACGGCGGGCGCAGCCGGCGCGGCGGCGGGGAGCGCCCTCGGCGCGACCGCCGGCGGCGACGAGGCCGGCGAGGGCGACGGGTCCGAGGACGACGGCGACGGCCCGGGCGGGCCGGGCGGCCCCGAGGACGACGGGACCGGCGCGGGTGGTGGCGGTTCCGGCACGGCCGAGGAGGAGGACGAGCCCCAGGGCCCGAGCGGGCCGAACCCGTTCGACCTGGACAAGATCGATTTGGAGGACATCGACTGGGACTTGATGCCGCCGGAGATCAAGCAGCGCATCCGCAACCAGTTGATCCACGAGTGGCGCGAGAGGAACCCTGGCGCCGACTACATCCGTCAGCAGGAGGCCGGCCGCGAGATCGACGAGATGCTCGAGAACGACGGCCGGGTGCTGGGATGGATGAAGGACGCCTGGCAGATCACGAAGGACACCGGCGCGTTCACGTGGGAGGACTTCAAGAACGGCGGCGCGCTGATGTCCCTGATCGGCACCGCCGAGGGGATGCTGGAGGGCCTGAAGACCGGGGCCATCGGCCTGAAGGACCTGGTGGTCAACGCGCCGGAGATGGTGGGCGTGGCGGTCGACTTCTGGACGAGCCAGAACCCGGCCGCCAGCGTCCAGCAGATCATGGACGAGATTCCCGGGATGACCACGGAGATGGCCAACCAGTTCCTGGGACTCATGGGCGAGATCCGGGACGCCTCGCTGGCGGGAGACAACCAGCGGGTGGGGCAGTTGCTGGGCAAGATCGCGGGGCAGGCGGAGTTCGAGGTGCTGCTGGGGGCCGGCACGCTGAAGGCGGTGAACATCGGCCAGGACCTGGCGACGGGGGCGCGCATCGGCAAGGCGGTCGAGAACGCGGAGGACCTCATGCCGGGCGTGCGGCCTCGTGGTGGGGGCGGCGCAGACCTGCCGGAGGGGGTGTTGGACGACATCCGCGTGAAGGCCAAGGACGTGGACGTCCACGTGGACCCGGACGTCCTCCGCCGCCGCGAGGAACTCTTCGAACTCGCGTCACGCGAGGGCGGCGTGAAGATCACGCTGGAGCAGGCGGACGAACTGCTGGGGTTGGACATCCGCATCCTGGACAACCGGCAGGGCACGATCCTGCAGTTGTCGGAAGGCAGCGCGGACTCCGGCATGTACACGATCTACAAGTTGAGCGACGACCCGAGCTCGTTGGTCGCGAAGACGCTGCGCAACGATCACCCGGACGTGTGGACGGGCAAGTGGAACCCGGTGAGCGACAAGGGGTTCAAGCCGGGCGAAGAGGCGTTCATGTCCGCGGAGGACCTGGCGCGCTTCCAGGAGAACCCGCTGCAGCCGGGCGAGACGATCAACTACAGGCCTCGCCAGTTGTCTGACGCCGAGTTCGCGGAACTGTCGCCGGCGATGAAGGACCAGTACCTGGCGCGCTCGAAGGACGCTTCGTCCTGGGACAACTACACCGGGTTCGACTCCCGCAAGACGGTGGACTATTCGCAGCCCGGGGTGAAGGACCGCTACGGGGAGATGTGGGTGGCGGAGGACCCCTCCAACCCGGTGGCGAAGGCCGAGTTCTGGAAGGACCCCTCGGACAACCGCGTGTACGTCCGCTACCAATTGGAGGACGGCACCTGGAGCCAGCCGCTGCGGCAGGCCTCCGACATCGACACGGTGGCGCACGGCGGCGGCCAGAACGTGTCCTACGAGATGAGCCGCGACCTGCAGTACAAGCAGGCGATGGGCCAACTGGGCGAGGGCGACACGCCGACGTGGGGCATGAACATGCTGGAGCCGGACGGCGCCGGCGGCTATCGATTGAAGCCGGACGCCGACCCGAACATGGTGCTGAAGGCGATCGACCAGTTGAACAAGGCCGAGGGCGAGATGGTGGTCACGCAGACACTGGACGGCCTGACGCTCACGAGGGCTGAGTTCCCCGAACTCGAGCACCTGGCGAACGCAGCGCGCACCGTGGACTGGTCACCGGAACAGGCCGCGCAACTCCGCCAGTGGGGCATCCTCCCCTGAGCCGGCCCCCCGCCAGGGCAGGCTCAGGGCGTCGGTAGCGACCAGTCCACGATCAGCCAGCCGCCGCTGAAGGGCTCCTCTGCGACTCGCACGCGGTGCACGCCGGCCTCGTCGTTGCAGAGTTCGACCGACTCGCC
>CAYTRA010000063.1:0-5704 GCA_964439675.1 uncultured Dehalococcoidaceae bacterium | reverse complement strand
GTGTCGATGCCCCAGCGAGCGGTGCGCTCGTGGTGCTGGGCGAAGACGCCGACGGCGATGCCGTAGGGGACGTGCGCGGCGTAGGCGATGATGATCGGCGCCCAGTGGATGCCGTCGTCGTTGATGAGTCCGTATGACTGGGCGAACGGGCTGAAGACGACCGCGGACTCCAGGAACAAGCCCCACACGATGCCCCATCGCCACGAACGGCCCGCTGCCACGACGGCGTAGGCGATGCCGAAGCCGATCCCGTTCGTGAAGTGGTAGGCCCAGCCGGCGAAGTCCGTGAAGGGCGACGAGGACTCCCGGGCGAGCAGCAGCACGCCGTAAGACTCGATCGGCGCGAGCAGCCGGAAGCCGCCGCCGATGATGAAGGGCACTCGGAAGAGGTCATACCCCAGCGTGCCGATCAGCCCGCCCATGGCGCCCGCGACGATGGCGGCGCGCGTCGAGGGCCATCGACGGGTCCGGGCCAGCACGAGGGCGGCGGCGACGAGCGCGAGGAGGAGCGGCGACGCGACGAGTGCGCTCCACGCGTCGAACGCGCCGACTTCATACACCCAGGCGAGGAGGGGGAAGACAGACGCACAGGCGATGACTCCCAGCGCCAGGCGCAGCATCCACGGTGCATGGGCGGTGCTGGTCACCTCAGGACGCGCGGACACAGACGCTTCGGCCACCAGGAGTCCTCCTCGCTCGCCGCCCACCAGCGGGGAGGGCGGCCCAATCCTACAAGGACTCCTGTGGCCGGATCGGGGCCGACGGGGTTTCGTCAGGATCCTGGCCGCGAGAGGGAGTGGGAGGGGAGGGGGTGGCTCGTTGGTCCTCGTTGGTGGCGATCACCCCTCCCCCGGCCCTCTCCCCAACGGGGAGAGCGCTGGGGGAGGACAGGGCGTGGGTCCTCGTTAGTGGCGAGCGTCCCCTCACACCCCGCGAGGAAGGGCGGTCTGCAAATTGGGGCGTGGGTGAGAGGGCAGACGGTCGAGATGTCGAAGTGGTGAGCCCGCAGGGATTCGAACCCTGGACCGATGGATTAAAAGTCCGCGCCCGGCCATGATGCACCGTCCGGTCAGGTGCGGGTTGGTACGGGAAGGCCAGCAATGACGCGGGTTCTCGGGATGGACCGTCCGGGCTGATGCGGACTGGTGCTGGGGCGAATGTCCCCGACATCACCCCAAGAGGGGGTGCCGGGTTCGAGAGAGCCCCCTCCTCTCGTGGCGGTCTAGTCCACGCGCGAAAAATGGCTCGCGGGCTTCTGAAAGTCCGCCTAGCGACTCGATGCTGGTCGGCTTAGAATCGCGCGGACTGTGCCGGGGACTTCGCCCGGAAGGACGAAGGTAGGTTCGCGTTGACGCAGCAGTACGCGGTTGAGCCCACCATCCTGCCGGTCTCGTCCATCCCCGAGGGCTACGTTGTTGACTTCCTCACCCAGCGTCTCGTCAGGGACACCGCTGAGGAGTACGTCCGACAGAACCTTCAGAAGGCGCTGCTGCGACAGTACGGCTACGCCGCCGGCGACTGCGTACCGGAGTTCAGAATCAAGGTTGGGTCGTCGCGCCGCGCAGTCGATATCGCGGTGTTCCAGCCTGGCGCGGACCACCTCCAAGAGAACATCCGGATCATCGTCGAGACCAAGCGCTCTGATACGAAGCCGAGCGACAAGCGAGACGGGGTGGAGCAACTCAAGTCCTACATGTCCGCATGCCTCAACGTCGAGTACGGGATCTGGACCAATGGCACCGAAAGGCTCTGTCTTGCCAAGAGGCAGACGGCTAAGGGCGGGGCCTTCGAGGAAATCGCGGACATCCCGGCGTTCGGTCAAACGGAAGAGCAGGCCCTTCAGCCTCGGAAGCGCGACCTTCGCCCGGCGACCGCCGACAATCTTCTCTTCGCCTTTCGCCGCTGCCACAACTACATCGCCTCCAACGAGGGAAAGGCAAAGACCGATGCCTTCTGGGAGTTGCTGAAGATCATCTTCTGCAAGATCGAGGATGAGCGGGCTCGCGACATTCAGTTCTTCGCCACTCCGCAGGAGGTTGCGTCGGGAACGATTGCCTCAGCCACGAAGACTCGAATCCAGCGTCTGTTCGCGGAGCGCGTTGTACGGAAATACCCGTCCATCTTCCCCGACCGCGAGCGCGAACTCGATTTGAACCCTTCCGTCGTCGCGTACGTGGTCTCCCAACTCCAGCGGTTCTCGTTGCTGGCGTCTCCGGTCGACGTGAAGGGCGTGGCCTACGAGGAAATCGTTGGTGCGAACCTCCGAGGGGACCGCGGTGAGTTCTTTACTCCTCGGAATGCCTGTCGGATGGCGGTCCAGATGCTCGACCCTCAGCCCGATGAGAGGTTGCTCGATCCGGCGTGCGGCACAGGCGGATTCCTCATTACGGCTATGAATCACTCGCTTGCATTACTCCGCGAGCAGCAGCGGGCAACTTGGGCGGACCGCGATGCTCCGACTCAATCAGAATCGGATGAACTCTACCGGCGTCGCCATGAGCACTTGCAGGGGCACGTGTTCGGCCTGGACCTGAATCCGACGCTGGTTCGGGCGGCCAAGATGAACATGGTGATGAACAACGACGGTGCCGGGGGACTCTTCCAAGCGAACAGCCTCGCCAATCCGCATACCTGGAGTCAGGAAGCCAGTGCAGCGGTCCCGCTCGGGTCTATCGATGTGCTGTTCACAAACCCTCCGTTCGGGACGCGGATTGTCGTGAACGACGAGGAGATCCTCCGGCAGTATGACCTCGCAGCGCGTTGGGAACAGGATGACGAAGGGCGCTGGCGGAAGCGCCTTGACCGCAATGGGATGCCCGTCCTTCAGTCCTCGCAACCTCCGGAGATCCTCTTTATTGAGCGTTGCGTTCAGTTCCTCAAGCCGGGATCGGGGAGGATGGCGATGGTCATCCCCAACGGGATCTTGAACAATCCGGCTCTGGCATACGTTCGCCATTGGCTGCTGAGCGAGGTTCAGTTGTTAGCGGTGGTGGACATGCAGAGAGACCTCTTCCAGCCAAAGAACGATACGCAGACCTCGATGGTCTTAATGAGGCGGCTTTCCGATACGGAGCGCCTAGCAGCCTCGGAAGGGACGCTTGAGTATCCGATCTTCATGGCGATTGCCGAGAAGGTTGGACACGACAAGCGGGGCAACACCATCTTCAAGCGCGATGAGGCAGGAAACGACCTGCTGGTCCCAACCGAAGAGGTAATCAGCGAGATCGACCCAGACACAGGGGTCGAACAGACGAGAACAGTCGAAGTCGTGGATCGGGTCGTGGATGACGACCTGCCAGCCGTCGCGAAGGCGTACAGGGAGTGGTTGGCGAGCGTTCAGTGAGAGTCGCGACACTCGACCGAAGGGAAGTCACCGACCGCCTGGATGCTCCGTTCTTTGTTTCCGAGGGGCAGCGAGCCGTCCGTGCTCTCCGTGGGCTGCGCGAAGCACCGGGCTGGACCACGCTGCCTCTCGCCGACATGCACGCTGAAGTTGTCCTCCCTGCAAGGTTCAAGCGCCGCTACGCCAGCGCCCATGTGGGCGTCCCGTACCTTCGTCCATACGACATCTTTCAGTTCCTACCGGCGGCCGCTGACTTCTTAGCCGACGGCCCACATCTCGCACCATACCGAGTCGCGCCGCTCACGATTCTCCAGACCCGATCCGGACGAAATCTCGGCCCCGCTGTCATGGTCGATGCGTACCTTTCGGGATTCATCATGAGCGACGACCTGATTCAAGTGAGACTCGGATCGGCCGATGCCTCCTTCTATGTAGCAGGGTTCCTCAACACACCCGTGGGCCAGGAACTACTGCGGAGGGACATGACCGGATCGGTAATCGACCATCTCGATGCGAGTCAGGTAGCGCGCTTGCCGGTGCCCCAGCCTCCCGAGCGACTTAGAAGCCTGATTGCCGCCAAGATGCGTGAAGCGTTCGAGATGAGGGAGTCAGCGCGGCTGACGATTGTGCATGAGCAGGCACTCTTCGAAGCAGCGGTAGCGAAGCAGGTATCACTTCGGACGCCCGCGACAACTTGGTCCATCACTCGAAGCGGTCTCCGGGATCGCCACGACGCTGCGCCATATGAGCCGAGCGTCGCGGCTCTGCATGCGGCGCTTCTGCGGTCTGGTGGCTGTGCCTTGACGGACGTTGCAGACGTGGCCAAGCCCACGGGGCGCTACAAGACTTCCTACGTCGCGCCGGAGTACGGGACTCCGATACTTTCGGGAACGCAGGTGCACCAGATCCGGCCAATCGCTCCGAAGTTCATCCGTCGGTCCGCGCTTGGCGACGCAGGTCGCTATGAGGTCAGGACTGGTTCGATCCTCTATCAAGCGGACGGGCGTGCTGAAGAGGGGCTCGGTGTCCCCTCAATGGTTCCTCCTTCACGCGACGGCTGGCTCGCAAGCGGTCACGTCGGGAGGCTTACGCCGCGGTCGAGTGTGGATGTGGGTGGCCTCTTTATCGCGTTCCGCTCGGAGTTTGTGCAGCGCCAAGTCCGAGCGCAGGCCTCGGGCTCGGTGGTCGACGCGACCTTCCCGGACGACATGTCGCACGTGGCCGTACCACCGCTTCCCGCGATCCCGGAGGTGTGGGAGGCCTGGTGTGCGATGGACCGAGCCACAGCCATTGAGGATGAAGCAGTCGCGCTTCTCCAGTCCGAGTTCGACGCGGCTCGGTAGCCGCTCTTCGTTCCGTCGTCGAGGCACTGTGGGTCGCTCTCCCGTCTCCCTCGCGCGTGTGCGGGAGCCATCGGACGCGATGGGGGCTGAGTTGGCTTGTGCGAAGGTGGGTCTGAGACGAGAGAGCACTGAGGGCGCCTGAACGTGGTGCGTCGGCACCTCTCAAGTAGTCAGGAGGGAGGGATCTGTCCACCCATCGCCTACTCGGAGACCGGGGATCGGAAAGATCGAAGGCTTCGCGTCCGCTTGCTCTATGCTCCTCGCGATAAGCGACGGTTAGGCGCGAGGGGGGACCTGCTCCTCATCGGAGAGAAACCAGTCCAACGGACGCCTATAGACCCGAGCAAAGGCGAGGAGTTCCACCACGTCAACGCGGCGCTCTCCCGTCTCTGACTTCGACACGTAGGACTGGGGCTTGTCGAGGCGTTCCGCGACCTCGCGCTGGGTGAAGTCGGCGGAGAGCCTGGCCTCTACCAAGCGCCGAAGGAACAAGCGATAGCGCGGGTCGGTGGTCGCCACCGACCGAGTATTCCGACATGGGTTCAATGAACCCAAAATGGGATATGGTCGCTCAGGCTGCGAGCGGTTCGTGGTGGTGGCAAGGAGGCGGCATTGGTCTGGGCTCCAGGCGGTGATCGAGTCGGTGGGCGAGTGCTCTTATGGGGGATCCTGCTCGCGCTCTTCGGAGGACTCCTAGCGGGCTGCGCGAGTTCCGCTTCTAGTGAGTCGAAATCGGAGCCCGTCCCACCGCCGGACTACACCGTTGTCGGCAAGAGTCGAGACGGGGTGACCTACAGCGTCCAGTTCATCTTGTTCGGAGAAGCGCGGGAGATCGTGTACCCGCTCGGCGACCGGCGCTGTTATGACTCAGCCACGATCGGCGAGCCGTTGCCCGAGGTCTCGACTCCCGGAGCGGATTACGACCCGGACTGGAAGCCGCTGCCCTCGCCAGTGGCGGGAAGTCCTCTGACGGACGAGCAGTGGCAGTCCATCATCCAGGAGCAACGGAATCGAGCCA
>CAYTRA010000062.1:0-10088 GCA_964439675.1 uncultured Dehalococcoidaceae bacterium | reverse complement strand
ATCGCGCGCACCAGCGCCGGCAACGACCGCCTGGTCTTTGCCTCCTGGGGCAACGACAACGTCCTGCACCTCCCCGCCGGCTCCAATATTGCCGACGGTGACGAGCACACGATCGTCGTGACCTACGACGGTGCGGGCACCCTGGTGGCCTGGTTCGACGGCGTCGCCGGCGCACCCACCACCATCGCCCCGCTGGACACGCAGATCAGCCAGGTCATGCTCGGCCAGACCCTCTACGGCGCGGTCAGCGCCGGGGCGGAGATGCGCCACTTCGCCATCTACAGCGGCGTCCTGGACGCCGCCGAGATCGGCGCCATCCACGCAGCCATCGAGGCGGGCGAGACGCTCACGTTCACGCAGCCCTCGAACGGCTCCGTGACGCGCAGCGGCGACTCGCTGGTCTACACCTCCACGCCCGGTTTCGTGGGCGAGGACACGTTCACCTACGTCGTCTCGGACGGCCTCGGCGGCACGGCCACCGGTACCGTCACGGTCGAGGTGACGCCGCCCCCGGTCTCGGCCGAGGACGACGCGGCCTTCACGCAGCAGGACACGCCGGTCACCGTCGCCGTCCTCGACAATGACGAGGGCACCGGCCTGGTGGTCGACAGCGTGACCACTCCGGCCAACGGAACGACGTCCACCGACGGCGTGACGGTCACCTACACGCCGGACGCCGGCTTCTGGGGCACCGACACCTTCGAGGTCACCGTCACCGACGGCGCCCTCACCTCCACGAGCACGGTCACCGTGACCGTGAACGGCACGCCCGTCGGTGCGGACATCGAAGTCGACACGCAGCCCTCGACGGCGGCGGTGGTCGACGTGCTGGCAGCCGTCGCGGACCCCGAGGGCGGCGCACTGGCCATCGTCTCGGTCGATGGCGTCGAGAACGGCGGCACGGAGGTTGATGGCGGCCAGGTGACCTTCACGCCGGACGCCGGCTTCACCGGCTCCGAGTCCTTCACCGTCACGGTCGAGGACGAGGCCGGCGCCCAGGTGACCATCACCGTCACCGTCAACGTCCGCACGCCGCTGGAGGCGAACGACGACACGGCCTTCACCCAGCAGGGCGACCCCATCACCATCCCCGTCCTCGACAACGACGAGGGCGACGACGTGAGCGTGGACGCCGTGACCCAGGGTGAAAACGGCACCGCCACCACTGATGGCGAGACCGTCACCTACGTCCCCGAGCCTGGCTCCTGGGGCACTGACACCTTCACGGTGACCGTCACCGACGAGCACGGCGAGACCGCTACCTCCACGGTCACGGTCACCATCAACGGCACCCCCACCGGCGACGACATCGAGGTGCTCACGCAGCCCTCGACGCCGGTCGTGATCGACGTCCTCGGCGGCCTCACTGACCCGGAGGGCGGCGCGCTCACGATCCAGGGCGTCGGGACCCCGCTGGGCGGCACGGTCACCGTCGATGGCGGTGAGGTCACCTACACCCCGGACGCCGGCTTCACCGGCACGGACACGTTCGACGTGACCGTCACCGACGAGGACGGCGGCACGCTCACCATCACCGTCACGGTCCTCGTCCGCACGCCGCTGGTCGCGAACGACGACACGGCCTTCACCCAGCAGGACCAGCCGGCCACCGTCGCCGTCCTCGACAACGACGAGGGCGATGGCCTCGAGGTCACGTCGGTCACGGACGGCTCGCTGGGCACGGTCACCACGGACGGCGAGACCGTCACCTACACGCCGAACGCCGGCGCGTACGGCAGCGACACGTTCACCGTGACCGTCACCGACGAGCACGGCGAGACCGCGACCTCCACGGTCACGGTCACGGTCAACGGCACCCCTACTGGCGACGACATCGAGGCGCTCACGCAGCCCTCGACGCCGGTCGTGATCGACGTCCTCGGCGGCCTCTCTGACCCCGAGGGCGGCGCGCTCACGATCCAGGGCGTCGGGACGCCAGCGGGTGGCACGGTCACCGTCGATGGCGGTGAGGTCACCTACACGCCGGACGCCGGCTTCACCGGCACGGACACGTTCGACGTGACCGTCACCGACGAGGACGGCGGCACGCTCACCATCACGGTCAGCGTCTTCGTGAACGCCCTCCCCGTCGCGGGCGACATCGAGGCCTCCACTGGCTTCGAGGAGTCCGTGGACGTGGACGTGCTGGGCTCGGTCAGTGACCCGGACGGCGACGACGTGACGGTCAGTGACGTGACGGAGCCGGCGAACGGCGCCGTCACGGTGGCGGATGGCGTCGTCACCTACACGCCGAACGATGGCTTCTCCGGCACTGACTCCTTCGACGTGACCGTCGAGGACGAGAACGGCGGCACGGCCACGTTCACAGTGACCATCGAGGTCGAGCCGAACACGGCTCCGGCCGGCGCCGACATCGACGCCTCCACCCAGGAGGAGACGGCGGTCGAGGTCGACGTGCTCGGCGGCTTCACGGACGCCGAGGGCGACCCGATGGAGATCGCGGACGTGACCTCACCTGCCAACGGCTCGGTGGTGGTGGACGGCGGCGCCGTCACCTACACCCCCGCTGAGGACTTCGCGGGCATCGACACCTTCCAGGTGACGGTGGAGGACGAGCACGGGTTCGCCACCACCATCACCGTCACGGTCGTCGTGAACGGCGCGCCGGAAGGCGATGACCTGAGCGTCACCACCTCAGAGGACCTCTCCGTCGACATCGACGTCCTGGGTGGGGTCACCGACCCGAACGGCGATGACCTCGAGTTGGTCATGGTGACCGCACCGTCGAACGGCTCGGTCACCGTGGTCGGCAGCGTGGTCACCTACACGCCCAACGCCGGCTACGCCGGCCCGGACGCCTTCGACGTGACCATCGAGGACGGCAACGGCGGCTCGCTCACCCTCGCGGTGGCGGTCCAGGTGACCGGCGCTCCGCGGCTGGTGCTGGCGCAGGACGCCTGCGTCGCGCTGGTCGCCAGGGGCGGCTCCGCCACCTTCCTCAACGAGTTCTGGCTGGAAGGCCCGGGCGCGCCCTCCTTCCTCGGCATCACGAACCAGTCGCCCGTGGGCGCCGTCGCCCCGGTCGGCGAGTTCGAGGCCGGGACGGAGATCGTCCTGTCCATCCACGTGACCAACACCGGCCACGCGTTCAGCACCGGCACGGCCATGAACAACCCGGACAACCTGGTCCACGCCGTGCTGACCCCGGGCGAGGGCGACGTCATCTACACCCTCGGCTTCGAGGACCAGTTCAACGGTGGCGACCTGGACTTCAACGACGCGGTCGTGGATGTCCTGGCGGTGGACTGCACCATCGAGGCGGTGGACGACACCGCTGAGACGCTGCAGGACGCCCCGGTGGACGTGTCCGTGCTGGACAACGACACCACGGGCTACGGCTCGCTGGAGGTCACGGCCGTGACGCAGGGCGCCAACGGTAGCGTGACCTCGGACGGCACGACGCTCACCTACACGGCGGCCGAGGGCTACCACGGCACGGACACCTTCACCTACACGGTGGAGAACGGCGTGGGCGGCTCTGAGACGGCCACGGTGACCGTGACGGTCAACCCGCTCCCGGTCGCGGAGGATGACGAAGCCCAGGTGGAGTCCTCGCTCCCCTACACCCTCAACGTCCTCGACAACGACGACGGGCTGGGCGGCACGCTGGTGGTGGACTCCATCACCCAGGGCGCCAACGGGACGGTGACCACGGACGGCGCCAGCGTCTCCTACACCTCCAACCCGGGCTTCGAGGGCACAGACACCTTCACCTACTCCGTGAGCAACGGCTTCGGCTCGGCCACGGCGACGGTGACGGTCCAGGTCCAGCCCCTGAGCCACGTGGTGCTCGTCGCGAACGCCTGTCTGGCGCTCGTGACGGACGAGGCCAGCGCCTCCTACGTGAACGAGTTCTGGCTCATGGCCCCCGGCACGCCGACCTCGCTCGGCGTGACCAACTGGGCGCCGCAGGGCACCGAGGTCGGCCTCGGCTACTACGAGGCGGGCACGGAGCTGGTATTCGGCATCAAGACCAACGTGGGCAGCCACACCTGGGTCACCGGCCCGGGCACGGCGAACCCGGACGGCCTGCAGCACGCGCGTCTGACGCTGCTGGAGACGCCCGGCCTGTTCCGCGTCGGCTTCGAGGACCTGCCCGGCGGCGGCGACGTGGACTACAACGACGCCGTCTTCGACCTGGTCGCGGTCCCCTGTGACCTGCAGGCGCTCGACGACGAGGTGGAGACCACCTCCGGCCAGGCCACGGACATCGAGGTCCTCGCGAATGACTCGGCGCCCGCGGGCGGCGCGACGGTGGTGGCTGTCTCGACGGCCGCCAACGGCACCGTGACCACGGACGGCACCAGCGTGGTCTACACGCCGGCGACGGACTTCGATGGCACGGACTCCTTCACCTACACGGTGGAGGACGTCCTGGGCCAGACCGCCACGGCGACCGTCACGGTCACCGTGGAGCCGGGCCTGTCCGCGAACGACGACTTCGTCACCAGCAAGAAGAACCAGACGGTCAACATCTACCCGCTGGAGAACGACGAGGGCGAAGGCACGCTGCGCATCGTTGATGTCACGGACCCGGAACCCCACGGGAGCGTGAGCATCAAGAACAACGGCACGCGCCTACAGTTCAAGCCGAAGAACCACTTCAACGGCGTCGTGACGTTCACCTACACGGTGCGGGACGGCAGCGGCCAGGAGGCCACCGCCACGGTGACCGTCCAGGTCGGCGAGCCGAACCAGGCGCCGGAGGCGGAGGACGACACCGCCACCACCACCAAGAACCAGCACGTCTACATCGACGTGCTGGACAACGACGACGATGACGAGGATGACGACGACCTGCGCATCGTCTCCGTCTCGCAGCCTCTGCCCTCGCAGGGCGAGGTGGACATCGTCAGCGACGGTCGCAAGGTGAAGTTCACGCCGGCGCACAACTTCGTCGGCACCGCCACCTTCACCTACACCGTGGAGGACGAGGGCAACCTGACGGACACCGCCACGGTGACCGTGACGGTGAGCAACACCTCGATCTCCAGCGGCAAGATGACCGGCGGCGGGCAGTTCCGGAAGGACGGCTACAAGGCGAACTGGGGCATGGAGCTCCGCTGCTCCAGCGGCTCCGGCCACTTCAACTTCCACGAGGACAACATCCGTCTCCACGTGAACAACCTGGTGATCGACGCGATGGAGTGCTCCAACAACCCGGGGATCAACAACGGTCGCAACTTCGACACCGTGTCGTTCTCGGGCCACGGCACGGCGCGCGTCTATGACTGGTGGGAAGTCCCCGTGACCATCGAGGCGACGGTGGTGGACGGCGGCGGGAACAAGTCGAACGACTGGGTCTCCATCACGGTGACCACGGACTCCGGCTACGTCCTGACGCAGTTCTCTGGTTCGCTCACGGGCGGCAACCACGAGGCGCACAACGGCAACTAGCCAACTCGCGGGCGGCGCGTTGGAGGGCCCGGCGTCTGTGACGCCGGGCCCTTCGCTTTCCTCGACACTCCCCGCGCGGCGCCCTCGCCGCCTCCTGACATCCCCCCTACCATCGAGGCATGCCCCAGCAGTACTCCTCGCGCGATGCACGGACGGGCCTGGAGGTCCAGGTCACCGGGGACTTCCCGGAGGATCCGGACGACCGAGTCCGCATCGCCCGCACCACCAACCTGTTCACCCGCCTGATGTCCACCATCCTGGCCACGGAGAACCAGACCGAGCGCCGCGAGCGCTTCAAGGCCATCGAGACCCAACTCGAGGTAGCCGACGCTCTGGTCCGCGGTGACATGCAGGAGGTCCAGGACCTGGTCCGCGAGACCCTGCGCAACATGGGCATCACGGACGACCAACTGCGAGACGTGGAGCAGCAACTGCGCTCGCAACTCGAGCAACTCGGCGAGGGCCACATGCCGCCGGGCTTCCCCTGGGGCCTGGGCGAACGTCGCGACGACGACCCGCCGAACGACGAGCCCGACCCCCGCTACCCCGAGGGCTAACCGGCTTCCCGCACCGCGAGGCTACGCCTCGATGAGCGGCGCCCCCTCGTGGCGGAGCAGCCACCGCTTCCGCTCGATGCCCCCGCCGTAGCCCGTGAGTGCGCCGTTCGCGCCGATCACCCGGTGGCACGGCACGACGACGCCCACCGGGTTCGCGCCGTTCGCGAGGCCGACCGCGCGTACCGCGCTCGGCCGCCCGATGCGCCTCGCCAGTTCGCCGTAGGACGCCGTCTCGCCCGGCGGAATGTCGCGCAGCGCCTGCCACACCTCGCGCTGGAACGCCGTCCCGGCCGTACGCACGGGGATCGCCGCCAGCGCGCCGACCTCGCCCTCGAAGTACCGTCCGAGGGCGTCACGCACGGGCGCAGCCATCGAGCCGGCGACGTGCTCGATGCGCGGCTCGCCGTAATGGAGACGCAGCAACCGGTGCATGCGCTGCTCGTAGTCGGACCAGTCCACGGCCCGCACGGCGCCTTCGACGTCCGAGGCAACGAGCATCGTGCCGATGGGCGTCTCGAACGTGTCCACGGCTACCGCCAGGGCTGTCGTTGCGCTTGTTCCACGTGCCATCGTCGTCCTCCAGCCGCGTGGGCGGGTGCAGCGCTCAGTCTGCCGCCTTCAGGTTCACCGCGTCGGACGGAACCGGACAACCTCGCGGCGCATGTCCGGATCTGTCCGACGGTTGGGCCGACATGGTGCAGAATCGAGGCATGGACAGCACCAGCCTCGCCACTCTCCTCGCCGAACGGCCGTCGGCGCCCGTGCACGGCCTGAACGCTGTGCGCACCACCGGCATCTACTGCCGGGACGGCTGCCAGGGCCGCCCGCTCGCGCGCAACGTCACGCGCTACCCCTCGGCCATCGCCGCCGAGGCGGCGGGCTACCGGCCCTGCCTGCACTGCCGCCCGGACCGCCTCCCGTTCCAGGTCGTCGACGGCAGCGCTCACGAGGTGGTCCAGCGCGCGCTGGCGCTCATCAGCCAGGGCGTGCTGGACACGGAGACGGAGGACGTGCTCGCGGGACGCCTCGGCGTGACGGCTCGCCACCTGCGGAGGCTGTTCACGGAGCACCTCGGAGCGACGCCGGCCTTCGTCGCCCGCGCACGCCGCGCGCACTTCGCGAGGCGGCTCCTGGATGAGACGGATCTGCGCATGGTCGAGGTCGCCGAGGCGTCCGGCTTCGCCAGCGTGCGCCAGATGAACCGCGTCATGCTGGACGTCTTCCGCTTTACCCCCACCGCCCTGCGCGCGAAGCGGCGCGACGCCGACCGCCTGCTGGCCGATGGCGGCATCCGGCTCCGCGTCCCCTACGAGGGCGCCCTTCCCTTCGCCGACCTACTCGCCTACCTCGCCCCAAGGGCCATCCCCGGCGTGGAGGCGATCGAGGGCGGCGTGTACCGACGCACCACGACGACGCATGGCGAGCCCGGCGTGGTGGAGGTCGCGGACGCGGGAGACGGGCGGCACCTGCTCGTGGTGGCGCACCTCCCGGCCCTCAGCACGCTCATCGACGACGTGGCGCGCATCCGGAGGCTGTTCGGCCTCGACCGCCCCGCCGCCGAGGCGACACCGCTCGCGGCGGATCCTCTGCTCGCGCCAGTGGTGGCGCAGGCGCCTGGCTTTCGGGTCCCGGGCGCGTGGGATCCGTTCGAGAGCGCCATCCGCATCCTGCTCGGCCAGCAGGTGACCGTGGCCGGCGCCACCACGCTCTCGGGCCGCCTCGTCGAGGAGTTCGGGACGCCGGTGGACGGGCTCACTCAAATGGGCCTCACGCACGTCTTCCCGTCCGCGGTGCGTCTTGCGGAAGCGAACGTGGAACGGCTGCGCTCCATCGGCATCCCCGCCGCCCGCGCCGAGGCGATCCGGGGCTTCTCGCGCGCGTACGCGGATGAGCAGGTCCGCCTCGACGGCGCGCTGCCGATGGATGACTTCATCGCGGCACTGGAGGCACTGCCAGGCATCGGCCCGTGGACGGCTCAGTTGATCGCCCTCCGAGCCGTCGGCTACGCGGACGCCTTCCCCTCGGGCGATCTCGGCCTCAGGCGCGCTGCCGGACGGCTCGCCGGCGAGGCGGAGCCACCCCCAGCCTCGATGCTCGAGGGGCGTGCGGAGGCATGGAGGCCGCATCGAGCCCTCGCGGCGACGCTGCTGTGGATCTCGGGCGGCCTCAAGCGAGGGGGCTAGCCTCGCGCGCGACAATGGAGGGGCAGGCAAGGGAGCCCTCCGTGAACGACCAGACCTCCGACCCGACGGCCCGTGAACTCGCCACCCTCGCAGGCGGCTGCTTCTGGTGCCTGGAGGCCGTGTACGAGCTCCTGCGCGGCGTGCACAGCGTCACCTCCGGCTACTCTGGGGGCCACGTCGCGAACCCCTCGTACGAGGCGGTGTGCGCCGGCGTGACCGGCCACGCCGAGGTCGTGCAGGTGGAGTTCGATCCGCACGAGATCTCCTACCGCGACATCCTCGACGTGTTCTTCACGATCCATGACCCCACCACGCTCAACCGGCAGGGCTACGACGTGGGCACCCAGTACCGCTCCGCCATCTTCACCCACTCCCAGGAGCAGCAGGAGACGGCCGCCGAGGTCATCCGCGAGCTGACGGAGCAGCGCCTCTGGGACGACCCCATCGTGACCGAGGTGGAGCCCCTGGTGGCCTTCTACCCCGCCGAGGACTACCACGCTGAGTACTACCGCCGGAACCCGCAGAACCCGTACTGCTCCGTGGTCATCGCGCCCAAGGTCGCCAAGGCCCGCTCCAAGTACCTTGACCGCCTGAAGGACGCGACGAGGGCCTAGGCGAGCGCGGCCGCAAGGTCGGCAAGCGACGGCAGCACCAGGTCCACACCCTCCAGCGGCGCGTCCGGGACATGGTTCGCGATCAGCACCGTGACCGCCCCGGCACGCTTGGCCCTCGCCAGGTGCGCAGGGCCGTCGTCCACCACGATGGCGTCTCGCGCCTCGACCCCGGCGGCTGCGAACACCGCGGGGTAGAACGCATCGAGCGGCTTCGCGACGCCGACGAGGTCCGCGCCGCACGGCACGCCCACGTGCTCGCGCACTCCCAGGCGCTCCAACGAGCCCTCCACGATCCACGAGGCGTTCCCGCTGGACATGTGCAGCGCGCGCGTCGCTTGGAGCGTGCGCACGGCCTCGCCCACTCCCGGGAGGAACGAGGCGAGTTCGAGCCGGACGCGGCGATCCACCTCGTCGCCCCAGGTGGCGCACTCATCCTCGGGTGGTGGTGTGACACCCATCAGGCGGCATGGCCCAGAGATGCCGACCACGTTCTCCCACGCGTACATCGCCAGCGGGTGCCGATCGAGCGGCGGCATGGGCGCGTTCGCATAGGCTTCGTCGTGCGCCTTCGCCCATGCCTCTAGGTCGCCCCCGAACCGGGCGTGGAGGGCCTCCGAGACGCCTCGACGAAACGCCGCGTGCAGCGCCGGGCCGTTGTCCACCAGGACGCCGTCCAGGTCCAGGAAGATGGCCGACCGATCTCGCACGAGTCCCCCCGCGTCTCTGCACTGGAAGACTTGGAGCACGCTCACGCGGCGAGGTAGAATACCTGTTCGACACCGAATGGGACGCCCCCGCCCCCTTCCCTCCCCGAAAGTCAGAGGTAGCGGATGCCCACCGACCGCATCGTGGTGACTGGCGCGCGCGAGCATAACCTCAAGAACATCACGGTCGAAATCCCGCGCGACCGCCTCGTCGTCATCACCGGAGTCTCTGGCTCCGGCAAGTCCTCGCTCGCCTTCGACACCATCTACGCCGAGGGCCAGCGTCGTTATGTCGAGTCGCTCTCGGCCTACGCCCGCCAGTTCCTCGGCCTGATGGAGAAGCCGGACGTCGACTACATCGAGGGCCTCTCCCCCGCCATCTCCATCGACCAGAAGGGCGTCTCGAAGAACCCGAGGTCCACCGTCGCGACGGTCACGGAGATCTACGACTACCTCCGCCTACTCTTCGCCCGCGTCGGCACGCCCACCTGCCCGCACTGTGGCCAGGTCATCCGGCGCCAGACCGTGCAGCAGATCGTGGACTCCGTCCTCGGCCTGGATGCCGGGCGGCGCGCCATGATCCTCGCGCCGGTCATCCGCGACCGCAAGGGC
>CAYTRA010000061.1:8327-10097 GCA_964439675.1 uncultured Dehalococcoidaceae bacterium | reverse complement strand
ATCATCACGGAGCTGAAGCAGATCCCGGCACTGGGGGACTAGGGCGGCTCAGGCGATCCGCTGGACGAGGCCTACGGCATCGAACCCGGTGTCGTAGGTCCATATCCGCGTGCAGCCCATCCGGCGCATCAGCGCCAGGTGCACGCAGTCGCGCGACGAGAGCTCTGGATACTCGCCAGAGGCCGAGCGCGCTGCGTCCACATCGTCCTTCGTGACCTCGGCGACCGTGGAGACCATCGCCTCCAGGGCCTCGTACGCGGCGCTGAGGTGCTGGCGATCACGTAGTCCGAGGTAGCGGTGCACGATCTCCTGGAACGTCTCGGCGCTGGTGACCAACTGCTCGCGCGCCGATAGCAGCCGCGGGACCAGTTCCATCACGCGGACCTTGTTCGGATGCGGCGCGCCGACCAGGTACATGGGCACGTTGGAGTCGACGTAGATCATGGGACCGCGAGGTCAGCCCAGGCCGCGGCCGCGCTCGATCTCGTCGAGCACCTCGTCGATCTCGCCCGTCGGTCCCTCGAAGCGGGCGAAGCGAAGCACCCGGGCGATGCGCTGCTCGGGGTCCTGGTCGCCCTCGGCGAGCGTTCGACGGAGGCTTTCGCGGACAAGACGAGCCACCGGCTTCCCCTGGCGGTGGGCTGCATCCGCCACTGCCCGGTACTCGTCGTCCGGGAGCACGATCTGAAGTCGCTTACTCATACGATGAGTATCTTCCGACTCATATAGTGAGTCAACCGACATCGTCCGCCCGTGATAGAACCTCACCGTCACCGCCGACGAGGAAGGCTCACCCATGCCGTACGCAGACAACGAGGGCGTCCGCATCTACTTCGAGGTCGAGGGCACGGAGGGCGCTCCGGCGGTCGTGATGCACCACGGGTTCCTCGCGGACCTTGAGTCGTGGCGGGAGCGTGGGTTCGTGGACATGCTCCGCGATCGGTTCCGCGTCATCCTCATGGACTCGCGCGGGCACGGGCGCTCGGACAAGCCGCACGACGTCGAGGCGTATGACCACCGAGCCCGCGTCCTGGACATCGTCTCCGTGCTGAACGCGAACGACGTCCGGCAGGCGCACTACCTCGGCTACTCCATGGGAGGGATGGTGGGGTTCTCCTCCATGATCTATGCGCCACAGCGCTTCCTCTCCTACACCCTGGGCGGCGCGAACCCGATGAACGACCCGGAGCGCCGAGCCCAGCGCGCCTCCGTCCCCTTCCGCCAGTACTACGAGGGCGCCCTCAAGCGAAACGACGCGGTGAAGGCCGCGTACGAGGCGGGCCGCCACGACGTCGACGCGCTCGAGGCATGCCGGGACAGCCTCGATGGTTGGAACGGTGCGGAGCAGGCGGTGCGCGTGGCGACGCAGCCGATCCTGATCTACGTGGGGACGAAGGACGCTCCGTACGCAGGCGCCCTCCGAGCGCGCGACCTCAACCCCAACGTGCGCGTCGTCGAACTCGAGGGCGACGATCACTCTGCCGCCGCTACGCGCTCCTCGGTGGTGGTGCCGGAGATGCTGGCCATGATCGAGGGGGTCGCAGTCACCTGAGCCGCGCCGGCAACTTCGGCTCCACCTCCCCTCGACCCGGCGGCGCGGAGCGCCGCTTAGCGTCGAGGTATGAACCTCGCCACGGCACTACTCGTCCTCGGCCTGATGACCGGTCCGAGCGGCGAAGCCCTCCCGGAACATCCCTCGCCGCTGCCGGCCGCCGTCTCCTCGTGGGAGGCGCCCGATCTCGTGCCCCTCGATGCCTTCATGGGCACCGC
>CAYTRA010000061.1:0-8227 GCA_964439675.1 uncultured Dehalococcoidaceae bacterium | reverse complement strand
GACGACGGCGAGACCGGCGATGACGGCCAGACCGGCGACGACGGCCAGAGCGGTGACGATGGCCAGACCGACGACGACGGCGACTCGGACCAGGATGATGACGGCTGGTGGGATGACGACGATCGGGACGACGACGACCGCGACTGGTGGGACGACTGGGATTGGTGGGACGACCGCGACGACGATGACCGGGATGACCGGGATGATGAGGCTCCGACGCCCACAGCCACGCCTACGCCAACTGCGTCGCCCAGCCCTTCCCCCACGCCACCACCGTTCGTGACGGAGGGCGTCGGCTGGATCGGTGAACCGGCCAACGCTGGGCCGGAGGGCACGGTCGGACGGCCGGACTTCACGGGCCCGCTGCCCTCAGGGGCGTCCAACCCGACGTCCGCCAACCCCTCACCGACACCGCTCGCGCCGTTCACCCCGCCCGTGGGGACCGCGACCGCACCCCTGGTGATCACCGATCCGGGCACCCCGACGCCAACGGAGGCCGCTGCCCCCGCTCCCACCGAGGCGCAACCGACGCCCGAGGACGACCCGGACGCACAGGTGCTGCGCATCGACCCGTCGGACGGGGGAGGCGGAGGCGGCCCGCTGGCTCCCGATGACGCCTCGGAAGTGTCGGGCGAGGCTCAGACGCCGGAGGCGTCCACTGACGGTCGAGTGGAACCGGCGAGCGGTGGCACGGGCATGCCGGTGCCGATGATGCTGCTCGTGGTCGGAGGCGTGGTGGCGGCGCTGGGGCTGTTCGGCATCGCGGCTCGCTCCGCCATCGACTGAGGACGCCTACTCGACGATCGCATCGCCCTCGAGGATCTCGATGAAGGCGCGCTCGCCGACGGCGATCCACCACGCGTAGCCCTCGTCGCTGTTCATGAACCAGATGTCGCGGTGGTCCTGCAGGACGGAACCGCCCGTGTCCGTGCACTCGTACACCCGCTCGGTCGGGTCGCCCTCGATGCGGAAGCGCTGGCCCAGGAGGCCCGGCTTGCAGGCCGCCGCACCCTCGTGCACCACCTCGCCGTTCGCCATGCCACCACAGTAGCCACCGCCGTCGCCATGTGACGCCTCGTTGTCACCGGGGACGCAGTAGTAGTAGGTGATGCTCGTCTCGAAGTACGTGCTGTCCTCGGAACTCGGGGGCTTGGGCGCGTCGGGGCCTCGACGGACGGAGACCACGCTGTCCGTGCGCAGTTGGCCCTGCTGGAGCGTCTGGATGTGGTCCGGCGCGCCGGGGATGTAGATCAGCCACTGCTGCGAGTCCACGTGGAAGTAGGACACGCTCTCCGCCGTGAACTCCTGCGCCTGCACGAGGAATCGAGGGTCAGTCGTCCCGGAGATGCCCTGCGTGAGCCCGCCGACGGGCGGCGTCTCCAGCACGTTCGGGGTGCCGGCGACGGTGAACGAGGCCACCGGCAGTGGGCCGCGCTCCTGCAGCACACCCGACCGCCGGATCATGACGATGTCGCTCGGTTCGATCCCCGCCAGCGTATTCACGAACGACGGCGCGCCCGGCACGTACTGCAACATGCGCTGCGAGGCGATGTCGAAGTGCCACACGCTCACCACCTGGTACGGCTGCGATGCCACGAGGACATCGAGGTCGGCCACGCGCGCCGGCCCCGTCGTCAGTCCGCCCTCGGGTGGCACGACGAGCGCGCCGTCGTCCGGTGCGGGCTCCTCGATGACCTGGACCTCGTCCGGGTTGGTGGTGATGTAGAAGCCCGCGACCCAGCCCGTCTGGCCGTCGACCTGCACCTCAAGCCAGGTGAAGCCGTCCTGCTCCACCTCGCCGCCGAGCAGCAACACCTCGTCGCCGTGGTCGAGGCAGGTGATGTCACCGCCGTTGAGGCCGGGCGCGATGCGGAGCCGGAGGCAGTCGCCGCCCGTGTCCACCCACGCCGGCGTCTGCGCCCCCACGGGCGAGGGCGCCACGAGCAGCGTGAGCGTTGCGAGGATGAGGGAGAGCGTGACGCCTCGGGCCATGCGCGCGCCGAGGCGAGTGTGGTCAAGGGAGGGCAAGAGCCAGTCCTTTGCGACGCGCCCCGCCCCGCGCTGGTAGTGAAACGCTAGCCGCGCTCCCAATCCACGGGCAAGGGGGTGCGCCGCCGCTACCGCCCGGCCTTCAACCTCGTGGCGGCGTCCTTCGCGATGCCGCGCCAGCGCTTCACGGCGTCTGCGTGCACGCTCTCGACGCGCCGGGTGTTCTGCGCCATCGCCACGAACAACCTCGCGAGACCCTCGACGTCTCCGAGGTGGATCGTCTCGGCGGCGATGCGGCCGTCGGGGCCGGCGTTGTGATAGTTGCCCAGCGCGAGGCAGGCCGCGCCGGACTCGAAGCCCAACAGGTCGTACGCCGTAGCCTCCGTGGTGCCGCCGTCCATCAACTTGCGCTGGTAGCGGAAGTTGGCGTCGTCTCGCTGCAGTTCGCGCGCCACCTGGGTCATCCACATGGTGATGCGGGGCGAGAAGATGTGCTGCAGGTCGCCCACGCGGATGATCGGCCCACCTCCTTGCTCCGCGCGCCCCCCGGCCATCGAGGAGCACTCGACGGCCACGAGGAGACCGTCCTCCGGCAGCAGGCCCGTGCGCGTGACGGCGGCGGCGCCGACCAGCCCGACCTCCTCGGCGCGGGTGAAGAGGCCGAGGACGTGCGCGTCCGGGCGCTCCTCGATGAGTCGCTCGAAGGCCCAGAGGATCGCCAGGCCGCCGCCGAGATCGTCCAGTTGGCGCGCCTCCAGGATCTCCCCACGCACGCGGCCGGGCTCCACGTCCCACAGCGCGAGGTCCCCCACCTGCGCGGTCCCGCCCGACGCCAGGGTGGCGCGGGCGGTGCTCAGGCGCTTCGCGAAGCGCTGCGCTGCCGGGACCGTCCCCGTCGAGGTGATCTGCGCGGTCGAGTCGCCTCGATCCTCCGCGGGGTCACCCGCGTAGATGCGCACGCGCTCCCCCTTGCCGTAGTCGCCGGAGACGCCACCCCGGAACTCGAGGTCGATGCGACGCCCCTTCACGCCCGTCACCACGAAGCCGGGGTGGTCCGTGTGCGCGCCGAGGACGAGCGGCCGTGTCTTGCGCCCCTTGCGGTACTCAATGACCGCGTTGCCCAGCGGATCCTCGCGGTATGCCAGCCCTCGATCCTCCGCGAAGCGCCGCAGGTAGGCGTGGACGCGCTGCTCCTTGAACGAAGCCGTCGGGATCGAGACGTACTCGACCGCGAGGGTTGCGAGGGCCTTTGGCACCTTCGGCGAGCGGCGCGTGGCGGGCATGGGGGACCTCCTGCGGGGAACCTCGGGGCGACGGTGCGCATCCTACCCCGCGTGCCAGTTCCGTACGTGCGATGCCGCGTACGATGGGTGCATGCCCATTCCTACGCCTGCCCTTCCTGCTGCGGTCGTCCCGGAGCCAGTGCCCGCCGCGCGCTCGCGCAAGGCGAAGCGCGAGGTCAATCGCCCCCTGGTGCCCATCGAGGTCACGCTCACGGGCTTCGCGGCCGGAGGGAAGGCCGTGGGGCACGCGCCGGACGGCCGCGTGGTGTTCGTCGAGTACGCCCTCCCCGGGGAGCGCGTGATCGCGGAGATCACGGACGACCGCCCCTCCTTCATCGAGGCGACGGCGGTCCTGGTGTTGGAAGCATCAGAGGATCGCGTGGCGCCTCCGTGTGGGTACTTCGGTAAGTGCGGCGGTTGCCAGTTGCAGCACGTGGCGTACCCGAAGCAACTGGAGTTGAAGACCGGCGTGGTCCGTGAGCAACTCCAGCGCATCGGCAAGTTCAGCCAGGGCGAAGTGGACGCCCTCGTGCGGCCCATGCTCGGCATGGACGAGCCGTGGGGGTACCGCAACCACAACCGCTTCACCGTCCGCCGCGACGGCGAGATCGGCTTCATGCAGCGTGGCACGCACCGCTTCATGCGCATCGATGAGTGCCTGATCGCGCACCCGCGGGTGAACGAGGTGCTGCAGGCCGCGCAGGACCGCACCATGCAGGCGCGCCAACTGACGGTGCGCGTGGGGGTGAACACGGGCGAGGAGATGGTGCAGCCGCGCCTTCAGTTCCGGCCGGGTCGGCCGAATCAGGAGAAGCGTGGCGCGCGCCTTGCGTCCGGGCAGCAGCACTACACCGAGGCGCTGAACGGCGTCACGTATCGCATCTCCGGGCCGGCGTTCTTCCAGGTGAACACCATGCAGGCGGAACGCCTCGTGGCGCTCGTGGTGGAGCGCGTGCTGGCGGCGAAGGCGCGCGTGGTGGTGGACGCCTACGCCGGCGTCGGCACGTTCGCGGCGCAACTCGCGCGGGACGTGGATCACGTCGTCACCATCGAGGAGTCTGCCGCCGCGGGCGTGGACGCCGAGGTGAACCTGAAGCCGTTCGACAACGTGACGCGCATCGTCGGCAAGGTGGAGGACACCCTCCCGGGCATGACACCCTCGCCGGACGTCGTCGTGATCGACCCTCCGAGGAGCGGGCTGTTCCCCGGCGTCGTGGAGGCCATCGTGGCGTCCGAGGCGCGCCGCGTGGTCTACGTCTCCTGCGACCCCGGCACGCTGGCACGCGACCTCCGGCTGTTCTCGGATGGCGGGTTCACCGTCAGCGAGGTGCAGCCGGTCGACATGTTCCCCCACACGCAGCACATCGAGTGCGTGACCACGCTGGATCGATAGCGCGGGCGGAACCTCTACACGACATCCGAACTCGTGGCCGCCTGGGATACGGCTAGACTCGGACGATGAACCGCCACGATGCCGATGCCGGCGTGCACGACGCGGGCGGCGGCCACGGTGACCATGAAGCCCACGGTGGACATGAGGGCCACGGGATGCCGGAGGGGCACCCGAGTCACCCGATCCCGGACGTCGACCACCCCCCGCAGCACACCGGCGATCACGCCCATGGCGGACACGGCGACCACGCGGGCCACGCTGGTGGCCACGGCGACCACGCAGGGCACGACCCCGAGGCGTTCCGGCGGCTCTTCTGGCTCTCGCTCATCCTCACCATTCCCACGGTCGCGTTCAGCGAGATGGTGCAGGACTGGCTCGGCTACTCGCTGACGTGGGTACCGGGGCACGAACTGGTCTCGCCAGTCCTCGGCACCGTCGTGTTCGCGTACGGCGGGCGGATCTTCCTGCAGGGCGGCTGGGACGAGATCCGGTCGCGGCAGCCGGGGATGATGCTGCTCATCTCGCTGGCGATCACCGTCGCCTTCCTTTCCTCGCTCGCGAGCGAGTTCGGGTGGTTGGACCTCGACTTCTGGTGGGAACTCGCGGCGCTCGTGACCGTGATGCTGCTCGGTCACTGGCAGGAGATGCGCGCGCTCGGCCTGACCCGGGGCGCCCTCGCCGCCCTGGCGGAGCTGCTGCCGGACGAGGCAGAACTTGTCGAGGGAGACCGCACGCGCGTCGTCCCCGCCTCGGAATTGCGGGCCGGCGACATCGTGCTGGTGCGCCCGGGTGCTCGCGTGCCTGCCGATGGCGTCGTCGAGTCTGGCCGGGCCGACTTCGACGAGTCGATGCTCACCGGCGAGTCCCGGCCGGTGCTGCGCTCCCAGGGCGAACGCGTCGCCGCGGGCACGGTGGCCCTCGGATCGTCCGCGCGGGTGCGCGTGGACGCGGTGGGAGACGACACCGCGCTCGCCGGGATCCAGCGCCTCGTCGAGCAGTCCCAGCAGTCACGCTCGCGCGCCCAGGCCGTTGCAGACCGCGCAGCCGCGCTCCTGTTCTACGTCGCCATTGGCGCCGGCGCCGTGACCTTCGTGGTCTGGTCCGCCCTCGGCGAGGCGGACGACGCCATCGCGCGGACGGTCACGGTGCTCGTGATCGCCTGTCCGCACGCGCTGGGCCTTGCGATTCCCCTCGTGATCGCGATCTCGACCGAGGTCTCGGCTCGCAGCGGGATCCTGGTGAAGGACCGGCTGGCGCTGGAACGTACGCGGCAGTTGGACGTGGTGCTCTTCGACAAGACCGGCACCCTGACCCTCGGGCGGCCTCAGGTCACCGGGCTCTGGTCTGCGGCTGGCGACGAGGCGGCCCTCCTTCGCCTCGCGGGCTCGGTGGAGGCGGAGTCGGAACACCCGCTGGCGCACGCGATCGTAGAACGAGCGCGAGAGCGCACCAGCCTCGCGCCGGTCACCTCGTTCGCCGCCGACCCAGGCCGGGGCGTGCGCGGCGTCGTGGACGGCGCCACCATCGAGGTCGTCGGGCCGCGCCGCCTGCGGGAGCGTGATCTCGCACCACCCCTCGAGGGGCAGTCGGCGATCGCGGCGTGGGAGCAGCGAGGCGCGACCGTCCTGTACGTCGTGCGCGACGAGTACGTGGTTGGCGCGTTGGCGCTCGAGGACGAGCCGCGCCCGGAGTCCCGCGAGGCGGTGGCCGACCTCCACGCGCTCGGCGTCCGCGTGGCCATGGTGACGGGCGACGCCTGGAACGTCGCGCGGGCGGTCGCCGCGGAACTCGGCATCGACGAGGTCTTCGCGGAGGTGCTGCCGGAGGACAAGGCCGAGCAAGTCGCGGCCCTGCAACAGCGAGGGCTGCGCGTAGCCATGGTTGGAGATGGCGTGAACGACGCTCCGGCGTTGGCGCAGGCGGACGTCGGCATCGCGGTCGGCGCCGGGACGGATGTCGCCATCGAGTCCGCGGGCGTCGTCCTCGCCTCGGACGATCCGAGGGCGGTCGTGGGCGTGATTCGACTGTCGGAGGCGTCCTACCGGAAGATGATCCAGAACCTGGCGTGGGCCGCTGGCTACAACGTGATCGCCATCCCGCTCGCTGCCGGCGTCCTCGCGTGGGCCGGGTTTGTGCTGCCTCCAGCCATCGGAGCCGTCCTCATGAGCCTCTCGACGATCATCGTGGCGGTGAACGCGCAGTTGCTCCGAGGCATCGACCTCCGACCGGGGCAGGCTGCCGTGCCGCGCCGCACGGATCCCGCGCCCGTGCCCAGCGGGTCAGGAGGATGACCTGAGTCAGCCCGTCCCCCGCATCGTCCTCGCCTCCGCGTCGCCTCGACGCCGCGAACTGCTGGCGGCGCTCGACGTCATGTTCGATATACGGCCGTCCGAGGTGGACGAGACCACGGCGGAGACGGATCCCGTGCGCGCCGCCGAAGGCCTCGCGCTGCGCAAGGCGCGCGCCGTGGCCGTGCATGCACCCGACGCCCTCGTGATCGGCAGCGACACCGTGGTCGCCCTCGATGGCCGCCTCCTCGGCAAACCCGAGACTGCCGAGGAGGCGCGCGGAATGCTGCGCGCCCTCCGAGGGCGCTCGCACGAGGTGGTCACCGGCGTCGCGGTCGTCCTCGGCGAGCGCACGGCGAGCGGCCACGCGCGCACGGGCGTCCGCATGCGCGACTACGCGGACGCGGAGATCGAGGCGTTCATCGCGTCGGGGGGGCCGTTCGACAAAGCCGGCGGCTACGCCATCCAGGACGAGACGTTCGCGCCGGTCGCGGCCTTCGAGGGCTGCCGCTGCAACGTGGTCGGCCTGCCCCTCGACGAGTTGCGTCGACTGCTCCGCGCTCTCGGCGTGGAGACGCCCTCGCCGGTGGTGGACTGCCCGGTGTGCGCGCCGGAAGGGGGCTAGGCGTGGGCAGCATCAGCAAGCGCTGGTTCGCCTGGATTTACGGACGGGTCGACCGCAAGCAGAAGGTCCTCACCGCGCCGATGCGTCGCGAACTGCTCTCCGACCTGGGCGGAGACATCCTGGACATGGGCTGCGGGCCGGGGACGAACTTCGAGCACTACCGGCCGGACGCGCACGTCACCGCCGTCGACTACAACGAGCACATGCTGCGGCACGCGAGGCAGACGCTCCTCGGCCTCCGGGAGCCCCACGCCGTCATCGAGATCCGCCAGGCGGACGCGATGGCCCTCCCGTTCCGGGACGCCTCGTTCGATGCGTACGTCTCCACGCTCGTCCTGTGCTCCGTACCGGACCTCGACCGCGCCGTGGAGGAGGCGTGGCGGGTGCTGCGGCCCGGCGGCGCGCTGCGCCTCATCGAGCACATCCGCTCCGACACGCCGTGGAAGGCGCGCCTGCAACGCTGGCTGACGCCTGCGTGGGGCCTCGTCGCTGACGGCTGTCACCTGGACCGCGTCACGCACCGCGCCTTCATCGACCGCGGCTTCGAGGTGGTGGAAGAACGCCACCCCCGCCTGCCGGGCGAGCCGATGCCCGTCGTATTCCTGAAGGCTCGCAAACCCGGCTAGTGCCCTCAGTCCCTCCGAGTTCA
>CAYTRA010000060.1:0-10153 GCA_964439675.1 uncultured Dehalococcoidaceae bacterium | reverse complement strand
ATGCCGAGCGCCGACCCGCGGAGGAACGTCCGCCGGTCAAACGCGAGTCGCGCATTCGCCCCGCCACTGCGAGGGCTCCAGAGTGGACCTGTCATTCGTTGGCTCTTCCTATGTCCGATTGCTTCGACATGCTTCGCGATAGAGGGAGGACGGCGGGCGTGCGCGCCTTCCGAAGGTGGAGCGCCTAGATCCGAGGGGAGACCGCCCGGACGGGGACGGATGCCGCCTCCGGCGGCGGGTCCAGGTGCTGGCCGCTGGCGACCTCGGAGTAGGTGCGCAGCACCTCCTCCCGTAGCCCGGCCAACCGCGAGGACTCGCGTTCCGGCGCGCCCAGGTGCCAGGTGCGACAGATGCGGCCGGGCGAAGGCGACATCAATGCCACCCGGTCGCCCAGCAACAGCGCCTCGTCCACGTCGTGCGTGACCATCACCACGGTCAGGCCCAGGCTCTGCTGGATGCCGACCAGCCATTGCTGCAGCGTGCGCCGCGTCAGCGGGTCCAGCGCACCGAAGGGCTCGTCCAGCAGGATCACTCGAGGCCGCGTGACCACGGTGCGCGCCAACGAGACTCGCTGTGCCTGGCCGCCGGAGAGTTCGTCCGGATAGGCGTCCGCCAGTTCGCTCAGGCCGAACTCCGAGAGCGTGCGGTCCACCAGGCCGGCCTCCTGCGCGCCCTTGTTCGCGCGGTAGCCCAGGCCCAGCGTCACGTTCTCGCGCACGTTCAGCCACGGCAGCAGGAGCGGCTGCTGGAAGACGATGCCCACGTCCCGCCCGTGCGGGTTCGGGGCCACCTGCACGGTGCCCTCGTCCAGCCGGTCCAGCCCGGCGATGACGCGGAGCAACGTGCTCTTGCCGCAGCCGCTGGGGCCGAGCAGCACGAACACCTCGCCGTCGTCCACGGCCAGGTCCAGCCCCTCGAACACCGTGAACTGGTGTCCGCCGGCGCCGAAGCGGCGAGCGCCGCCGGTTACGCGGAGCGGTTGAGCAGCCATCGCAGCTGCACCTCCGTCGGCGCCTGCACCGGCAGGAATGCGGCCTCTCGCAGTCGTCGGGCTGTGCCGCTGTGCAGCATGTACCCCCGCCCGCCGGCCAGTTTGGACTCCAGCGTCACGGACTCGCAGGCCAACTGGCCCGCGTCCAGCCGCAGCTGCAGCAGGTCGCGATGCGGGATCTCCTCGCGCCGCTCGTGCAGGGCGAAGGACCGCAGCCGCGCCTCGAAGTCCTCGAGTCGCTCACGGAGCGCGCGGAACGCTGGCTCCAGGACCTCGCGCTGGCCGTCCAGCAGCGGGGCCGCCTCGGCCTGCGCGCGCGTCGAGAGCCCCCAGCAGAAGCTGCTCTGCAGCAGCAGGAAGGTGGCCAGGATGCGGCGCACGAACGGATCGAAGTCGCGCGTCAGCACGTCCTCGTCCCGGACGAGGGCGTCCTGGAACACCGGGGACGTGCTGCTGGTCGCCTGGAGCGCCAGCAGTTCCGGGTAAGACGGCAGGTTCACGCCGGGCGTGTCCTGCGTGTACGCGAAGATGACGCGGTCGCTCGGGTCGTCCTCGTTGACCGCGGCCGCGACGGAGACGAACGGGGCCTGCAGGTTGGAGGCCCAGGCGATCCGCCCGTTCACCACCAGCCCGTCCGGCCCTCGACGGAACGTCAGCGCCAGGGGAGAGCCCGACAGGTAATGCGCCGTCGCCGAGGCGAACGAGGTGGAGCCCAGGGCCTCGCCGTTGCGCAGCGGCGCCAGGAAGCGCTCGCGTGCCGGGCTGTCCGCATCCGCCTGGTGCACGTACTCCAGCGCCATGCGGTGGCACCACAGCGAGAACGCCTGGCTCATGCAGTCCAGGGCGACGGTGGCCGTCACCTCGCACATGGACATGAACTGCTCCGGCGTGTGCTCGCCGTACACCCCGAGTTCGACAGCGTTCAGGCTCGCCAGGTGCGCGATGCCATCGCGCAGGGTGGCCTCGCAGCCGTCGACCTGGCTGGCGCGCGGCGCCACGTAACCGCGGATCGCCTCCGCCAGCGCGCCGTCTCGGAGCAGTTCCGGCCCCGTAGCCGTGGTCACGGTTGGCTACTCCCCCAGCCGGGTCAGGCGGTCGACGGGCGTGTCGACGGCCTGGCGGGCGCGGATGACAGCGTCCTCGTCCGGGGCGTCATAGAAGCAGAGGCACTTCATCATGTCCTCGCGGACGTAGGTGCGCAGGAACTGCGTCTCCGGCACCTGCGCGTACAGCGGCGCCTTCTCCTTCTTGCGGTTGAGGTACTGGTCCATGGTGATGCCCTGCGGGATGTCCCACTCCACCAGGAACTGCGCGCCGGCCTTCTGGCGCTTCAGGTCGTCCAATTCAGCGCCCACCAGGCGCACCGGCGCGACCTCTTCGAACTCGAAGCCCGCCTGCTTGAAGAAGTGGTCCACCACTTCCGCCTGGCGGTGCTCCACGATCGCGTAGGCCAGGCCCGCCTCGCGGCTGACCTGCACCTCGATCAACTCTCCGTTGGCCTGTTGAGCAGTGCTCGCCAGCCGCTCAAAGAGCGACTCGAAGTCGGCCGATCCCTCCTTCGGGAGAGGCACTTCCAGCAGGAAGAGAGACATCAGAACTCCTAGCCATACCCGGCAGCCCCGGGTTCCGGTTGTTCCTATTGTTGAGTGGGTTTGTCGACATCCTACGGTACCCCATCCCACGGGCTGCGACAAAAGTCACACTCCGCCGGAAATCCCGCGACGGCAACAGCCTCAGGGAGCCACCTGCGACCGAAGTCCTCGACCGGCGCTGGCGGTCGGCGCAACATCGAGGCAAGGCGTTCCCAAGAGAGGTGCTAGCTGCTCGCCCGCGCTGCTTCGGCAGATTGCGCGCGAGCGTGGTAGGAGCTACGCACCAGCGGCCCTGCCTCCACATGACGGAAACCCATGTGCTGTGCCGTTTCGCGCAGCGCCGCGAACTCGTCGGGCGACACGTAGCGCGCGACCTTCAGGTATTGGGCCGAGGGCTGTAGGTACTGCCCCACTGTCAGCAGGTCGACGTCTTGTTCCCGCAGATCGCACAACAGTTCGAGGACCTCGTCGTCAGTCTCCCCCATGCCTAGGATGATCCCGGTCTTCGTCGGGATGTCCGGCGCGAGCTGCTTGGCCCTGCGTAGCAGCCGAAGGGCGCGTTCGTAGTCGCCTCGCGGGCGGACGCTGGGGTAGAGGCGTCGGACGGTCTCGATGTTGTGGTTAAGGACGGCGGGGCGAGCGTTGAGGACGACTGCGAGCGCCTCCTCATCACCGGCGAAGTCGGGGATGAGGACCTCGACCTGGCATCCTGGCGTCGCGTGCCTGATCGCACGGACGCACGCCGAAAAAATCGATGCCCCCCCGTCATGCAGGTCATCGCGGTTCACTGCGGTGATGACCGCGTACTCTAGGCCCATGAGTTCCACAGTCCTCGCGAGGCGGAGCGGCTCGAGCGGATCCACGGCAGACGGGCGGCCCGAAGTCACGGCGCAGTAGCGACACGCACGAGTGCATACGTCACCAAGGATCATGAACGTGGCAGTCCCGAGATTGAAGCACTCGCCGATATTCGGGCAGCGCGCCTCCTCGCAGACGGTGTGTAGGTTGTGTTCTCTCAAAAGCGCGCTAATCCGCGAGTAACCGGAGCCGGAGGGAAAGCGCACCTTCAGCCACTCGGGGCGTGCGGCCCTGCGAGTCTCGTCCGGCAGATTGCTCGCCGAACCGCCTCGGACTTGCAGTTGCGCTTGATGCACCACCTGCGGATCCATCAGCCGGATGCGAGCGCTAGGCGAGCCGCGTCAACGAGGCTCTCCGTCATACTAGGGTGCCAGGGCACCATGGCTGCGAGGTCGTGCGCGGAGGCCTCCGCCTGCATCAGGCTTGCGGAGACAGCCACGATCTCGTGAGCGCCTGGTCCAACCGCTTGGACCCCCAGAATCTCGCCTAGCGCACTGTCCACCACGACCTTCACCACACCCTGGCGGACCCCCAGGAGCGTGGCGCGCGGGTTGTAGGCCATGTTTGCAAGGCCAACACCGATATCGGGAAACGATTCTCGTGCAGTTCGCTCCGTCTGACCGACCCAGGCCATCTCCGGGAGGGTGTGGAGGCCATGCGGCAACGCGCTCAGCCGTGTCACAGCCTCGCCTCCCGCAGCATTCGTCCCAGCGACCTCACCCATATGCGTGGCAACGCTGGTGAGCATCGGCCCACCAGTCATGTCTCCCGCAGCGAAGATGTGTGGAACCGACGTCCGGCAGTCCTTGCCGACGGGGAGGCTGTCCGCAACCGTCACCCCTGCTGCCGCGAGGTTGAGTCCATCGACCAAGGGTGAGCGCACATCTGGGGCGATCACGACTTCCGCGGCTACCTCACGCGTGTCTTCGCCATGCCTAATCGTGACGGCGTCCTGAGATAAGCTCCCACTCACAGACCAGCCGACGCGGACGTCTATTCCGAGTTCGCCAAGGAGGCCCTCGGCTACCTGGGAGACGTCGGCGTCGAAGCCTGGAGTGAGCACCCCCTCCGGGACCACGAGCGTGACTTGCGTACCAGCCGCTGCGAGCAGCGATGCGTACTCGAGCCCGAAGGCGGTACTCGCCACTGCAGTACCCAGGACAACGGCTGATGCTGGGGGGGTGACCAGGTGCTGGACCGAGTCGGCGGTCAACACGCGTTCAGTCGCTAGCCCCGGGAAGGTGGGCGGCTCCCAACGGGTCCCGGTTGCCAGCACGAACGCACCGGCCGATACCGAGCGGACACCATCGCTGCCCGTGACAGAGACCGTCCGGGCATCTGCAAAGGCGGCCCGGCCCTCCATCTGGACAACCTTGCGCCTCTTCAACTGCGCGGCGATCCCGGTACCGATCATCTCCACCAGGGAGTCCTTGCGAGCGACCGCACGGGCGAAGTTGAACTGCTCGCCGGCCGAGAAGATGCCGAAGGCCGCTAGCTCCTGAGCCTCGACGAACCGTGCGACCTCATCCATGAGGATGTTGGTCGGGATGCACGAGTAGTTGACGCACGCCCCACCCACTGCCTCGCGTTCGATTAGGGCTACAGACGCTCCCCGTTCCGCCGCTTTCAGTGCTGCGGCATACCCCGCTGGCCCACCACCGATTACCACCACGTCGAAGTCCGGCATCAAATCACCAATCGGTAGGGGGTCTGCAGGATGTCTCGAACCGTCCCGAGGAACGCAGCACCCGGTGCACCATCCACCACGCGATGGTCGATCGTGAGGCTCAGCGTCATCACTGTCTGCTTTACCGGATGGTCACCCTCCCAGGCCACGCCCTCGCGCATCCGGCCTACGCCCAGGATCGCGACGTTCGGCGGATTCACGATCGGGGTGAAGAAGTCGATGCCTTGGGCACCCAATGCAGTGACCGAGAAGGTGCTCCCGCTCATGTCGTCCAGTCCGAGCCTCCGCCCACGCGCGAGGTCTGCGAGGCGTGTCGACTCGACCGCGATCTCCTTCAGAGAACGGGTGTCGGCATCCCGTATCACGGGCACCACTAGACCGTCCTCCACCGCCACGGCGAGCCCCACGTGAGCCGCAGGATGCAGCAGGATCTCGTCGCCGCTCAACGTGCTGTTCAGGTAGGGGTGCTCCGTGAGCGCCCGGGCAACGGCCTTCACCACCATATCCGTGACCGAGACGCGCACGCCCTCCGGCTCCCACTCTGCGAGTAGAAGCGACCGGAAGCGAACCGCCTCGTCCATCACGACCTCAGTCCCCAGGGTTAGCTGCGCCATCTCCTGCAGGGACGCATGCATCCGCTGGGAGATGACCTTCCGCATTCCCTTCACTGCCACCACGTCCGGCAGCCGCTCGACATAGGACGATCGGGAGGCACCGGAGGCACTAGGCCCCGGCTTGGCGTGCGCGACATCCTCCCGCGTAATGCGCCCACCGGGGCCAGTACCCCGAACTGTCGCGATGTCGATGCCCCGCTGCTGTGCAAGTGCTTGCGCCACCGGGGAGGCCAAGATTCGTTCGGTCGAGCGCGTTGCGGTGGTCGTAGTGACAGCTGGCTCGACAACCGCAGCTTCAATGTCTGCTTCGACGATTCGGCCACCTGGCCCTGTCCCTACGATCTGGTCGAGATCGAGGCGCCGCTCCTTCGCTAGTCGGCGAGCTATCGGCGACGCGAAGACGCGCTCACCAGTACGGACTGGAGCGACAGGCGCCGAAGCCCCCGTTGCCATAGAGATCCCCGTCGACGCTGTGGCAGCGGGTGCCGCGTTCGCCCCGGAGGGCATCGGTTCGCCGGCCGCAAGGACATAGCCCAGCAGGGTGCCCACCTCGACGGTCTCACCGGCCGCCACCACATGGCGCACGGTGCCTGCGGCCTCGGCCTCCACGTCCATGTCGACCTTCTCGGTCTCCAGGCGGTACAGAGGTTCACCTACTGCTACAGCGGCACCATCCTCAACGAGCCACTCGCTGAGCGTACCCTCCGTCATCGTCATTCCAACCTTGACGAGGACAATCTCAGTTGCCATCGGCGGTTTCCCTCTCTCGGAACAGTCCCACGCATGCTGCGTGAGCCATCGCGCGCTCGATGCTGATCACTCGTGGCCCATTCCTAGTGATCGTCAGACGCACGACCTGTCCGGCACGAACCTCGCGCTCCCGCTCCCCATCCAGGGCGAGTACCCCAGGGCCGTCCCAGGTGATCTCCATCCCCAACGGGATGGGACCGAAGCTCGCGAAGGAGACCGCTTCGTACAGCCCCGGCGCGATGGGAGCTGTCACGGTCTTCGAGCCTTCATCAAAGTCGAGAACGACACCGCAGTCCGCCTCCGCGGAAACTGGGAGGAGCAGGCCACCGATCGATGCAATACCCACGGCTGCGGGGTCAGCCCGTGTCAGCAGCGCATGGATCAGCCGCGTCTGGTCCCAGATGGCACGGGTCCCTATGGACCAATCATCAGTCAGGACAGCATCGATCAATGCAAGATCGGCTTCGCCATCGATCACGCACTCAACTACCTTCGCTGGGAAGGAGACGGCGTCTAGAGGCAGGAGCCCGGATGCAACCAGTCCCGCTGCCGATCCGGCGGCGCTCCCTTCCACTCTGAGCGGGAATACGTTGTTGGTGCCGACCGAGATCGGCACCAACGGCACGTCCCTCCAGGCACGGACGATGGCCCGGTTCGTCCCATCCCCACCGAGCGAGATCACGGCTCCGCAGTCCGCCTCCCGCATCGCCGTGGCTGCTCGGGAGGTTTCGAGCACGTTCCCGGTGCCCGGGGAAGCAAGCGGCACAAAGCGTGCCTCACCCTCCCATCGCGCCGCCACGCTCGCGGCGATCCCGTGCGTATCGTCCATATAGAGAAAGGTCCGTGCACCGCCGGCAATTGCTCCGGCGACCGATCGGGCCAAGATTGCGCGCTTCTCCTGTGTCCCTGTGACGGACGCGCCGGCGGTCAGGCGGCGGATATCGCGACCTGAGGCGGGATTCGCGATCAGTCCAACAGGACGCGCCTCACCCAACGTCTACACCTGCTTCCCGAGGATCCGACGAACGGAATCCGCGATCCGCTCCGCGTTGGGGACATAGAGGTTCTCCAGGGCCGGACTGAAGGGCACGGGCGAGAAGGGGGCGCCAACGCGCCCAACCGGAGCGTCCAGGTAGTCGAACGCTTCCTCCTGTATCTGCGCTGAGAACTCGGCGCCAATCCCGCCAAAACGCACGGCTTCGTGCACGACAATGGCCCGATGCGTCTTCCGCACAGACTCCACCACTGTGGCGGTGTCGAACGGCTGAAGGGTGCGCGGGTCGATGACCTCGATGTCGAGCCCCTCCTCCGCAAGAATGCGGGCGGCTTCGAGACTCTCGTGGACCATCCGTCCCAGGGCGACGATCGTGAAGTTCGTGCCTTCGCGGACGACGTTCGCCTTGCCGATCTCCAGCGTGTATGGCTCTTCAGGAACCTCGCCGGTGAGGCCGAGTGCGACCTTGTTGAGCAGTACGACGACCGGATTGTCGTCGCGCACCGCGGCCATCAGCAGTCCCTTAGCGTCGTGGGGCGTGGAGGGCATCACCACCTTGAGACCCGGAATGTGACACAGCCAGGCTTCAAGGCTCTGTGAGTGCTGGGCGGCCATATTGCGACCGGCACCGTACGTAGTCGTGAGCGTCACCGGGAGCGATACCTTGCCACCGAACATGTATCGCATCTTGGCCATCTGATTCAGAACCTCGTCGCCCGCCTCTGCGATGAAGTCCATGAACATGATGTCGATGATCGGGCGACATCCCGTCGCTGCTGCACCAACTCCCAGACCAACGATCCCAGCCTCGGAGATCGGTGTGTCGATCACTCGCCGGGGGCCGAACTCATCGAGTAGTCCGCGCGTCAGCCCGAACACATGGCCGTGGGCGGCAACGTCTTCGCCGGCGAGGAATACCCGCTCGTCTGCTTGCATCGCCTGCCGAATGGCTTCAGTCACCGCTGCCACGTAGGACAGAGTCCGGCCGCTTTTCACTTCAGGCGCCACGGTCGTTGTCATCGCGCCGCAACCTCCTGCGAATCGCCCCTCTGCGCGGACGGGGTATACACGTCGATGAGGAGGTCGTCCGCCGACGGGAAGTCACTCTCCTCGGCGAACACGATTGCGTCGCGGACCTCCTGCATGATCTCTACCCTCACCGCCTCGGCCTGCTCCGGGGAGAGGATGCTCCGGTCGGCAAGGATCCGTTCGAACGACTCGATGGGGTCGCGTTCGCGCCATGCCATCACTTCGTCATCCGTGCGGTACTTCACGCCCAGGCCGCGGACGCCAACGTGGTCGTAGTAGCGGTAGGTCTTGCACTCGAGGAGTGTGGGCCCCTCACCACGCCGGGCGCGCGCGATCGCCTCCCCGGCCGCCTCATAGACTGCCAACACGTCCATCCCGTCCACGACCACGCCCGGCATCCCATAAGACGCAGCGCGATCCGCTACGTCACTGATGGCTTGGTGGCCAGCCTGAGGCGTGAACTCGCCGTAACCATTGTTTTCGCAGACGAAGATGCACGGCACCCGGTAGAGGGCAGCCATATTCGCGGCCTCATGGAATGCCCCTTCGTTGCTGGCTCCGTCACCAAAGAACGCGCAGGTGACGTTGTCCGTCCCGCGGTACTGGTTGGAGAAGGCGGCCCCCACCGCGATCGGCAGTCCACCACCAACAATGCCGTTGGCGCCCAGCATGCCCAGATCCATGTCGGAGATGTGCATGCTGCCGCCTTTGCCCTTGCAGTAGCCGGTGACACGCCCGAACAGCTCCGCGAACATCAGACGGAAGTCGCCGCCCTTGGCCACCAGATGCCCGTGCCCGCGATGGGTGCTGGTGATCTGGTCCTCCGTCGAGAGATGAGCCATCACACCTGCTGCGACAGCCTCCTGCCCCACATAGAGATGAAGCGCGCCGGGGATCTTGGCCGACTCCACCAGTCGGCCTGCTTCCTCCTCGAAGAGGCGGATGCGGGCCATTCGGCGATGGAGGTCCAACAGGACATCACGGTCCGGGCCGTGCTGGCCCTTCCCTGAGCGTGCTCGTGGCATTTGCACTCCTTCCGATGAGGCCGTCCCGGACCCGCGACGCATCGCCGCAACCAGGTGGCCCTCGGCATTGACCGATTTGCAGGGACGACAGACCAGCAGCGGCCCGACGTGCCCTCCCTTAGTTCAACGTGACCGGCAGTCGCTCGAAGCCGAATGCGAATGGCGAGGCGACCTGGCGGATCGGCTCCCCCCGCGGTGCAAGCTCGGCGAACCGCTCGGCGAGCATCCGTATCAGCGTTGATACCTCGAGGCGTGCGAGCGCCCCTCCGATGCAGCCGTGAATCCCCGATCCAAACCCAACGTGTCTGGGCCCTTGTCGGCTTGGCTCAAATGAGTCGGCGCGAGCAAAGATGTCCGGATCCCGGTTCGCCGAGCCCACGCACAGGCCAGCCACCGCCCCAGCCGGCACCGTGGAACCCGCGATCACTACGGGCACTGTCGTCTTGCGGAACACGACCTGCACCGGGCACTCCAGCCGCACCATCTCCTCCACGGCATCCGGGACGCGTGACGCTGACGCGCGGAGGAGCTGCCACTCCTCTGGTTCACGAGCCAAGCGGTTCAGGAAGTTGCCGATCAGATTCGAGGTTGTCTCATTCCCGGCCACCAGGAG